>DASQBH010000398.1:0-4218 GCA_035635315.1 Longimicrobium sp. | reverse complement strand
GGGCGGCGCGTAGGGGAGCATCCGCACCAGGAAGCGGGCGCGGTGGTACGGCGTGCCGATGGCCGCCGCGTTCTGCAGGATGCGCTGCTCGAAGCCGACGAGCGCGGGGTCCGCGTGGCAGCGCCGCAGTCCGGGGCGGGGGCCGCCGATGATCCACCGCACCGCGCGGCATTCCGCCGCCAGGTGCGGGAACGCCGCCTCCAGGCCGGGGAGCACCGCTTCGGCGATGCGCCGCGTGAGCGGCACCGTCTGCCACGGCGAGCGGGCAAAGGTGGAAAGCGCGTGGAAGGGAAGCTCGTCCGCGCCGTAGTGCTCCGGAAGATGCGGGTACAGCCCCTCGACGGGCACCCAGGCGTGAACCTGCCGGCAGTCGAGGGCGCCGGCCGTGGGTACCTCGAAGGCGGCGTGGAACCAGGCCTGCCACCGCTGCACGAGCGGCTGGTACCGGTCCAGCACCCGCGCGTCCTCGTGCGACCACTCATCGTAGAGCCACTCCCCCGTGACCAGGCCGCTGCTCGCCAGCGCCCACCACTCCGCCAGGGCGGCGCCGTTCTGCGCCTCGTCGCCGGAGAGCGGCAGCGCCCCCGCATGGCCGCCCTTCAGGCTGCCGCGCCCCATGGCGCGCAGCACGGCCTTTACGGCGATCCGCCACAGGGGCCGCTGCCGCGGGTCCGCCTGCACGCGGGCGCCGGTTCGCTCCATCATCAACAGCACCAGCGGGGCGCCGCGGTGGATGGCATCGTCCAGCACCGTGACACGCTGCCGGACGAGCCGCACCAGGCCGCGGTTGCTCCCCTGCGTGCGCAGCGCGGCCACCTCCGCGCCGGTCTGCGACATCAGGAGGAGAAAGCGCTCGTCGCTGGCGAGCGTGAAGATGTACGACCCGAGCGCCCTGGCGAACGAGCGTACCCGGGCGCCGCGCGACGCGCCGGGCGGGAGGGCGCGGGGCGAGAAGCGCGGGTTCACCGAGAGAGCGTATCGCGCGTTCAGCGACGGCGGGACCCAGGCGCTGGCCACCGCGCGTTCAAAGTCGGTGTCCAGGTGGACGGCGATGTCGTAGATCACGTCGGCGCCGCCCCAGTAGTCGTTCAGAAAGGGGAGCCACGCGTCGCGGGCTGCATTTTCCAGCGCCAGGAACCTGGCCAGCACGTTGTACTGCCACAGGTAGACGGAGTCGCGGACGTCGATGCACCCGGTGAGCGCCAGCATCCCCCGCGCAAACTCGGGGTCGCTGGTCAGGGCGGCCTCCACCTCCGGCCGGGCGAGCTCGGTGCGGGCCGGGTCGGCGGTCAGCGCGTGGACGCGCCCGAGCACGTCCTGGTTCTCCCAGGCGGCCAGGGTGAGCGCCAGGCAGCGGTGGATCGGCCAGGAGAGCGCTTCGTCGTCCACCGTGCGCGCGCGGATCAGCAGGTGCATCAGGAACGGGCTCATCCACGCCGTCACGGGGCGCAGCGCCCCCAGCCGCACGACGATCTCCGCGGCGCCGGCCGCCACGCCGGTGCCCAGCTCCAGCACCGCGTCTTCCAGCCCCTTTCCCACCAGCGGCGCGGGCAGGCGGAAGAGCGCGGCGCGGAACGCCGGCCAGAGCGGCTCGCGCAGGTGCACGTTGCGCGAGAACGCCAGCAGGACGTGGCGCACCAGCAGCTGGATGAACGCGGGGTCCTGCTCCGCCGGCAGGGTGGGCGCGGCCTCCAGGAGGAGAAGAAGGGTGACGGGGAACGGCCGCTCCTGCGCCACCTCCGCGGCCAGGCACTCCTCCGCCAGGCGCAGGAACCCGGCCGCGTCCAGCAGCTGCAGGTGCGCCAGCCCGTGCCAGGTGACCTCGCGCCAGTGGATGAGCTGCTGCGGGGCCAGCAGGAACTCGCGCAGCCGGGGCCAGTCGGCCGGGCGCGTGCCGTCGGCGGCGTTGCCCTCCGCCAGCAGGCGGCCGGCCAGGTACTCCTGGATGCTGCGGTGTTGAAAGGAGAACACCCCGTTGGCGCGCGGCACCATGAACCCCGAGTGCCAGGCCAGCAGCGGGATCATGAAGCCGGTAAAGGTGTCGGCGTGGTCGCACGCCCGCTGCCAGGGGATCGCCAGCCGGCTCGCGGCGTCCAGGACGATCCGGGCCAGCTGTCCTTCGTCCACGTCCCCGGTCTGCAGGGCCCGGTCCTCGTGGATCGCCAGCGCCACTTCCTTCAGCACGCGCAGCAGCTGGCCCCGCTCGCTCATCAGCGCGCCCAGCCGCTCGTCGGTGGTTCCCACGGGCCAGTCCCGATCCTCTTCCCAGCGCTCCAGCAGCAGGTCCACGGCGCGGCCGTAGATCTCCGTCCGCGAGCGGGGAAGCAGCCGGCGCAGCGAAGCCGGGTCGTCGCGCGCGTCCCGGCCCAGCGCATGCCAGGCGCTCAGCGCCACCGAGGCCACCAGCCCGGCGATCTGGGGCGTGGTGACCTCGCGGCTGAGCCGCCGGTCCGCCTCCACCTCGCGCGCGAGCACGCTGGCGAAGCGCGCCGCCGCGTCCCGCAGCTCCGGGCTGGTCTCGGCCACGGCGCGCGTCCAGTGCGCAAAGAACATCGTCCGCTCCGCACCGCTCATCGGCTGGATGGTCAGGTGCGTGAGCTCTCCCGGAAGCACGGTGTAGAAGTCGTACCCCTTGATCCGCGAGGTCACCAGCAGGGCGTTGCGCGGCAGCGGCGTTCCCGCGGCGTCCTCGGCGGGGCGAAAGTCCTCGGCCAGCTCCCGGATCTGCTCCAGCACCGTCTTGCGGATCCACTGCTTCCAGCGCGGCGTCCCCGCCTGCACGTTCACGCGCGCCGGGTCCGGCAGCTCGTCCAGCCCGTCCAGGATGATCAGCAGCCGCCCCTCCTGGTCCATTCGCTCCAGGACGGAGCGTAGGCCCCGCCGCTGCTCGCGCGGCACCTCGTCCAGCGCGGCGTTCAGCGCATGGGTGCGCAGGTCGGCGGCGTCGCTCAGGGTTTTGCGCTCCAGCAGGAACTGCGCGTATTCCGAGACGCGGACCAGGATGGGGAGCCGGGTGACGGGGATGATGACGGGAGGCCCCTCCCGCTCGGCGTCCTCGGCGAAGAGGTCGCTGCGCTCGATGCGCAGCTCGGTCTGGCCGTCCCGCAGCGCGGCCGCCATCCGCACGGCGATCCACCTGGCGAGCGTGGTCTTGCCGCTCCCCGGGTCTCCCAGCACCACCAGGCGAAAGTCGGAGCTCACCGCCTTTACGGCCTCGGCCGCGTTCAGGCGCTCCCTGGGCGAGAGCAGCTCCTCGGTGCTCCGCTTTTCCCGGGCGTGGCGCTGCACGGCCAGGTACCTTGCCTCTTCGGACTCGTCCACGCCGCGCAGGGCGGCCGCGGCCCGCTCGGCCGCCACCCGCTGCGAGCGCGTGGCCAGCTCGCCGCGCAGCCCCACGAACAGCTGCTCCAGGCGCACCTCGCCGGGCCTGAGCGCGCCGCCGAACGCGGGAAAGCGGATCCTTCCGTGGGTGCCGGTCACCGAGTCCAGGTACGTGTCCAGGCACTCCGCGGGGGAGGGGCCGCCCGGCGCGGGGTGAAGCAGGGTGATCGTGCCCGGGTCCACACCCTCGCGGAACAGCAGCTGCGGCGTGGCATGCTCCGGGATGCCCTCCAGCTGCAGCGCCGCGGTCGCCTGGTCGAACGCGTTCCGGATGGAGTTTCCAAACCCGAGCGCGCGGTAGAACGAAGCCGCGAAGATGATGGACGCGTCGTCGCTGACCGCCCTGTCCATCCCGATCGCGCAGTCGATGACGGTGGTGATCCCCTCGGCCTGCGCCTGGGAATAGCAGGCGTTCAGCAGCACCAGCCGGATGTCGTTCTTGAGCGTTTTGAAAAGGCAGACGAGCGCCTCCCGGGCCAGCGGACGGGGCGTGCCGTCCCTTCCCACCACGATGATCTCACCCGCTTTGCTGCCGTGCCCGCTGAAGTGCACGATGTGGGGCCGGTGCTCGTTGAGCGCCTGCAGCAGGTCGTCGGCGCGCACGGCCCCGTGGGAGATGAACTCCACGGAATCGCGGTACTCGGCCGCGCGGATCTTTTGCGTGATCTCGCGGATCTCCTCATCGATCCGCAGGCGGGGACTCTGCGCGTTCAGAGGCTTGTGCGGGTTGGCAGAGAGTGGGTCCGCGCCAAAGAACAGCACCTTGAGCTTGCCCATGATCCTCGCTCGCGACGGTCTCTGGTTTGTCGTGCGCGGGCGTGGGACGCCCGTGGGGAC
>DASQBH010000397.1:0-4398 GCA_035635315.1 Longimicrobium sp. | reverse complement strand
ACTCTCGGCACACCCACCCCTCCCCGCAGTTTGGGGGAGGGGTCGCCAAGCCGTCGCGAGGAACGAGCGAAAGGCCTGGCGGGGGAGAGGGCCCCGCGGCGCGCCTGGGCTGCAGCCGCAATCCGCGCAGGCGGATTTTGTGAAGTTCCAGCTGCGATTTCAACCGCCGGGACGCAGCCAGCGGGTACGCCCTGGCGGCCCCGAAAAATTCTTTCGCCGCACGTGTCGATTTCGCCTGGGCCCGTTCGTCGTGTTTGTAGAGCAACGGAAACGGCACGCGGCCGGCCCGGCTCTCTCACCCACGAGACGGAGATACGACGATGCGCTTCATGATCCTGGTCAAGGCCAACGCCGAGTCCGAGGCCGGCGTGCTCCCCAGCTACGACGAGCTGGCCGAGATGGGCAAGTTCAACGAGGAACTGGTCAGGGCCGGCGTGCTGCTGGCCGGCGAAGGGCTGCACCCCACCTCCGCGGGCAAGCGCGTGCGCTTCGACGGCTCCGACCGCAGCGTGGTCGACGGGCCGTTCACCGAGACGAAGGAGCTGCTCGCCGGCTTCTGGCTCATCCAGGTCAAGTCGCCCGAAGAGGCGGTGGAGTGGGTAAAGCGCATCCCCTTCCGCGAGGGCGAGGTGGAGATCCGCCGCGTGTTCGAGGCCGAGGATTTCGCCCCCAGCGACCCCACCGGCGAGCTGCGCGAGGCCGAGGAGCGCCTCCGCCAGCAGGTCGAAGCCGCGCACGCCTGATCGCGGCGATCCCGATCAACGACGTACGCGGAGCCGGATCCGGCCGGGCGAGACGCGCCCGGCCCCCGGCTCCCCACCCCGGAACCCGGAGACACCGCCATGCGATTCCTTTCGATCTACAAGTGCGTCGAGACCAACGCGCCGCCCTCGCCGGAGGAGATGGCGGAGATGGGCGCGTTCGTGGAAGAGGCGATGGCCTCCGGCGCCGTGCTCGCCACCGAGGGGTGCCTGCCCACCTCGGCCGGCGCCCGCATTCGCCGCGCGGGGGATTCGGTGACGGTGACCGACGGCCCGTTCGCCGAGGCCAAGGAGGTGATCGGCGGGTTCGCGATCATCCAGGCGGATTCGCTGGAAGAGGCCATCGAGATGGGCCGCCGCTTCATCGCGGTCGCCGGCGACGGCGAGTGCGAGATCCGCCGGCTGTACGAGCCCGGCGACTTCGACGCCCCCTGCGTCGTCCACGCGGAGTTGGAGGCGACGACGGCGAACTGACCGACGGCCCATGCCGAGAGGCCGGTGGAACCACCCGGTTCCGCCGGCCTTTTGTGCGCGATAATTCCAGCCCTGCCGTTCCCGCTGTCTCCGTGCCGCCCGCCTGCCTGGCGAATGAATTCGCGGCAACAACTACACAAAGTCCGCCTGCGCGGACTCGGCGGCCCGGGTACATGCGGCGTCCCAGGCACCTCCGCGTCCGCAACCGGGCCCGGCGGCCTGCTCCCGTGCATGTTCCAGCGCACGACACCCGCGGCCACAGTCCGCGAAGGCGGACTTCGCGTTTTTCCAGCGGCGAATTCATTCGCTCTGGAGGCGGACTCGGACCGATTTATCGGTGATTCCCCCTTCGTTCCAGAGGCGGACTCCGCTGCAACCATCGTTCTGGAAGCGGACTGCGCGCTGGTTCCAGCGGCGAATTCATTCGCTCTGGAGGGGTACTTCGCGGATTTCCCCGTCCGCGATCTCGCGGTGGCGTGAAGAGGGAATGTCTCGTACACACCGCGGCGCCTTCGGGAATCTTGCGGTATGGGAGTCGGCGCAGCAGTATACGGAGTGAATGCGGATACCCGGCGGCAGACCGCCCGCACCGGGCGCCCAACCCGAGCCCCAGGAGACCCCGACGATGCGCTTCATGATCATGTTCCGGAACGACGGGGACTCCGAGGTAGACGTGCCCCCGTGCCTGGACCTGGCCGAGATGGGTACCTTTATCGACCAGCTGCAGAGCACGGGCGTGCTGCTCGGCTACGAGGGCCTCAAGCCCAGCGAAAAGGGCGCGCGCGTCCGGATGACCGGCGGCAAGCGCAACGTGATGGACGGCCCGTTCACCGAGGCCAAGGAGCTGATCGCCGGCTTCGCGCTGGTGCAGGTGCCCTCGAAGGATGCGGCCATCGACCTCGCCGAGCAGTTCCTGCGCATCGCCGGCCAGGGGAACGCCGAGGTGCGCGAGGCGTTCGAGCCGGCGGTGGAGGCCGCGGAGCTCGGCGGCGCGCAGGTGGTCGGCGAGGCGGTAGCGGCGTAGGGCGGATCTCGGCATCGGCTGGGCTCGGCGAGTGCAGCCTGGTGCATCGGGGCCGGCTCTCGCGCCGGGCGATTGAAATCGCGGCTGGAACGTCACGAAGTCCGGCTGCGCGGACTGCCCCGGCGCATGCGGCGCCCGCGAGGAGGATGATGCTCGCGATTGAATCAGAACCAGGCCGCGGACACAGGGCCGCTGGACCATCCGAGGGTCCGGCGGCCCTGCGCCGTTTTTCGCAGCGCTCATACCGGCACCAGGCAGAACGGCGATTCCTCCCTGAGCGCGATCGAATTCTCCCTTCCCCCACGCAGTTTGTGGGGGAAGGCCGGGGATGGGGGGGCGCTGTCGGACGCAGTTCGATGCCGAGGCTGAACCTCAGATCCGCGATGTCGATCCCACCCTCCCCCGTTCGTCGTACGGGTAGAGCAGCGAGTCGGAGCCGGCTCCAGACCCCAGAATCCACAGCGAGGACACTGCGATGCGCTTCATGATCATCCGCAAGGCGGACCCGGAGACCGAGGCGGGCGCGATGGCCAGCGAAGAGCTGATCGAAGCCATGGCCAAGTACAACGAGGAGATGATCAACGCGGGCGTCCTGCTGGGAGGCGACGGGCTGCAGCCCGCGTCGAAGGGTGCGCGCATCAAGTTCTCCAACGGCAGACCCATCATCACCGACGGGCCCTTTACCGAGGCCAAGGAGATGATCGCCGGCTACACCCTGATCCAGGTGGCGTCGCGCGAAGAAGCCCTGGAGTGGGTGAAGCGCTGGCCCACCCTGGACGGCCACGGCAACGTGGAGCTGGAGCTTCGCCAGCTCTACGAGCTGGAGGACCTGGGCGCGGGCGAGGGGATCGAGCACCACGCCCGCCTGCGCGAGCAGCTGGCCGGGCGGTAAGCAGCGAAATCCACCTGTCGATTTTGCGACGCCCCGTTCGACGTCCTGGCAGGAGCGCGCAGCCTGCCGCATTCCCATCATCCGGACCGGAGAAGACGACCATGGATCAATCGACCCGTCCCGTCGTGCAGGGCGTGACCCCGTACCTGACGGTGCGCGGCGCCAGCGAGGCCGCCGCGTGGTACAAGCGCGCCCTGGGCGCCGAAGAGGTGATGCGCATGCCCGCGGAGGGGAGCGACAAGCTGATGCACTGCCACCTGCGCATCAACGGCGGCGACGTCTTCATGTCCGACGACTTTCCCGAGTACGGCTCGTCGCTGGGCGACGGGCCGCGCGGCGTGAGCATGTTCCTGCCCGTGGACGACGCGGACTTCTGGTACAACCGGGCGCTGGAGGCGGGGGCGACCGTGCGGATGGAGATCGCCGACCAGTTCTGGGGCGACCGCTTTGGCGAGGTGGTGGACCCGTACGGCCACGGCTGGGCCTTCGGCGCGCCGCTCAAGCAGAACAGCTGACTCCGCCGCGGGGCTCTGCACGCCGCGGAGCCCCGCATCACCCCCTCGCTCCGCAAGAGAAGCCATGCTGCAGCTCATCGCCATCGCCGCCGGCGCCGCCATCGCGGGCGTGCTGGGCCTCGCCGCCCGCAAGCCCGACACCTTTCGCGTCCAGCGCACCGCCGTCATCGACGCGCCGCCGGAGAAGATCCATCCCCTGATCGACGATCTTCACCGCTGGGCCGAGTGGTCGCCGTGGGAAAAGCTGGACCCCGAGATGAAGCGGACGTTCAGCGGCGCCGACAGCGGCCGGGGAGCCGCCTACGCCTGGGACGGAAACAAGAAGGCGGGGGCCGGGCGGATGGAGATCACGGGATCGTCCCCGGAGCGCGTCACCATCCAGCTGGACTTCACCCGTCCCTTCGAGGCGCACAACATCACCACCTTCACCCTGCAGCCGCGCGGCGCCCGCACGGAGGTAATCTGGGCGATGGACGGGCCGCAGCCGTTCATGAACAAGGTGATGTGCGTGTTCATCAACATGGACGAGCTGGTTGGCAAGGACTTCGTGAAGGGGCTGGAGAACCTGAAGGCGCTCGCGGAGGGGCAGCCCTCCCCCGCCCCGGCCGCGGGCTGAGCATCCACCGAAACGGACGGACGAACGTGATCAGCTACATCCACTCCGCGACCATCCTGGTGAGCGATCAGGAGCGGGCGCTGGAGTTCTACATCGACACGCTGGGGTGGGAAAAG
>DASQBH010000396.1:0-3014 GCA_035635315.1 Longimicrobium sp. | reverse complement strand
CAACTGCCGGATAGACATCGAATGGACGCGCTGAAGCAGACCGATCCCGACATCCACCGCCTGCTGGTGCACGAGGCCGAGCGCCAGGAGCACCAGCTGGAGATGATCGCCTCGGAGAACTTCGTCTCGCAGGCGGTGCTGCAGGCCATGGGCTCCGTGCTCACCAACAAGTACGCCGAAGGCTACCCCGGAAAGCGGTACTACGGCGGCTGCGAGGTGGTGGACGAGGTGGAGAAGCTGGCCCAGGAGCGCCTGCTGCGGCTGTTTGGCGCCGAGCACGCCAACGTGCAGCCGCACAGCGGGGCCCAGGCCAACATGGCCGTGTTCTTTGCCCTCATGGAGCCCGGCGACACCATGCTGGGGATGAACCTGAGCGAGGGCGGCCACCTGACGCACGGCTCGCCCGTGAACTTCAGCGGGCGGCTGTACAACGTGGCGGCGTACGGCGTGCGCCCCGACGACCACCGCATCGACTACGCGGCCCTGCGCGACCAGGCCATGCAGGTGCGGCCCAAGGTCATCGTGGCCGGCGCCAGCGCGTACCCCCGGCAGATCGACTTCGAGACCTTTGGCGAGATCGCGCAGGAGTGCGGCGCCAGGCTGGTGGTGGACATGGCGCACATCGCCGGGCTGGTGGCCACGGGCCATCATCCCAACCCCGTGCCGTACGCGGACGTGGTGACGTCCACCACGCACAAGACGCTGCGCGGCCCCCGCGGCGGGCTCATCATGAGCCGGGCGGAGCACGCCAAGGCCATCGACAAGCAGATCTTCCCGGGCATCCAGGGCGGCCCGCTCATGCACGTGATCGCCGCCAAGGCCGTCGCGTTCGCCGAGGCGCTGCGCCCGGAGTTCGGCGACTACAGCGGGCGGGTGATCGCCAACGCGCGGGCGCTGGGCGAGGGGCTGGCGGAGCGCGGGTTCACGCTCGTGTCCGGCGGCACGGACAACCACCTGCTGCTGGTGGACCTGCGCAACAAGGGGGTCACGGGCAAGGTAGCCGAGAAGGCGCTGGAGCACGCCGGCATCACGGTGAACAAGAACACGGTGCCGGGCGAGACGGAGAGCCCGTTCGTGACCAGCGGCGTGCGCATCGGCACCCCCGCGCTCACCACGCGCGGCCTGGGCGAGGCGGAGATGCGCGAGATCGCCGGCTTCATCGACCGCGTGATCGCCGCGCCGGCGGACGAGGGCGTCGCCAGGCAGGTGCTGGGCGAGGTGCGCGAGCTGTGCGGCCGCTTCCCGCTCTACGGCGCCTGGGCGCGGGCGTAAGGGGAAGGGAACAGGGAGGATGATGAACGGCTCCGCGGGTGCGGAGCCGTTTTCGTTCAGGAGTGGTTGACGTACGTCCGGAATGTTCGCATTGTTGAAGTCGTGGACTCACGGAGGAAAGTATGCCGAAGCAAACGTTGAGCATCGATCTGGATTCCGCCCTGGTGGAGCGGGTCCGGCGATACAGCGAACAGCATGGAACAGACGTCGCGGACACGATCGGCGAATTGATTTCCACGCTGCCGGGCAGCGCCCATACCAACGGCACCGGAGAGATTCTTTCCGAAGCGGATGCGGAGTGGGAGGAGCGTCTTCCGCCCATCACCCGCAGCTTGCTGGGGGCTGCATCGGGCGACGTGGATGAAGGGGATTACAAGGAATATCTCTGGCGGAAGTATGGTCCATGACCGTGCTGCTCGATATCAACATCCTTCTCGACTTTCTGCAGCGGCGGCCGGGATTCATGAAACCGGCCGCCGAACTTTTCGCGGCGATCGAAACTGGGCGGGCAGTCGGGTATGTAGCTGGGCACACGATCACGACGGTGCATTACATCATGCGTCGTTCCGACGGGGCTGTCGCAGCAGCGTCCGCGGTGTCGCATCTGCTGCAGGTGCTTGAAGTCGTGCCCGTAGAGCGGCAGGACTTTATCCGGGCACTTGGAATGGGGTGGAAGGACTTCGAAGATGCGGTGCAGGCGGTGAGTGCCGAAAAGATCGCGGCCGACGCAATCGTCACGCGTGATCCGAAGGACTTTCAGGGCGCTACGATCACGGTGCGCTCTCCGGCTGAGGTGCTCGCGCTCCTTTGATTGCGCCGCAGCGATGGAATGACGAACGGCCCCGCACCCGCGGGGCCGTTCTCATTTTACCTTCCGCACTCACGCACTCACGCACTCACGCACTCACGCACTCACGCACTTTCCCTACGCGCAGAAGTCGGCGACGGCGAGGCGAAGCTGCTGGGCCATGCGCGACAGCGAGTGCACCGACGAGCCCGCGTCGCCCGAACCGGCATCGTCGGAGACGGCGGCGATGCGCTGCACGGAGGAGAGCACCTCGGCGCTCTGGGCGGCCATCTCCTCGGCCGCGGCGGCGCTCTCTTCGGCCACGCCGGCCACGGACTCCACCAGCAGCGACAGGCGCCCCAACTGCTCGTTCATCCCCTCGGCGCTCTCGGCGATGCGCTGCGCCTGGTGGTTGGTGCCGGAAAGCGCGCCCAGGATGTCGTCCAGCGCGCCGGCCGCCTCGCGCGCCATGCCGGTGCCGGCCTCGGCGCTGGCGGTGCCCGCCTGCATGGCGGCCGCCACGCCCGCGGTCCCCTCGCGGATCCCTTCCACCAGCACGGCGATCTCGCCCGTGGAGCGCGCGGACAGGTCCGCCAGCTTGCGCACCTCTTCGGCGACCACGGCAAAGCCGCGCCCGTGCTCGCCCGCGCGGGCGGCCTCGATGGCGGCGTTGAGGGCCAGCAGGTTGGTCTGCTCGGCGATGTCGTTCACCCGCGCCACGATCTGCTCCACCTCGGCCGAGCGCGCGTCCAGCTGCCGCACCCGCGCGTCGGCCTGCAGCACCGAGGCGCGGATCTCGTCCAGGCTTCCCATGGCCCGGTTGATGGTGGCGCTGCTGGCCCGCGCCGCCGCCACGCTCTCGTCGGCCGAGGCGGCCAGCGCGCGGGCGTCGCCCGTCACGTGCTCGATGGCGGTGGTCATCTCCTCCATCACCTCGGCCGTGTTCTGCGCCGCC
>DASQBH010000395.1:0-2911 GCA_035635315.1 Longimicrobium sp. | reverse complement strand
GGCGCTGGAGAACGTGCGGGTGTACGTGCTGGACGCGGCCGGCCGGCCGGCGCCGGTCGGCGTCCCCGGCGAGCTGTACGTGGGGGGCGTGGGCGTGGCCCGCGGCTACCTGGGCCGCGCCGCGACAACCGCGGAGCGCTTTGTCCCCGATCCGTTCTCGGCGGAAGGCGGCGCACGGCTGTATCGCACGGGCGACCGGGCGCGGTGGCGGGCGGACGGCGCCATCGAGTACCTGGGACGGGTCGACTTCCAGGTGAAGGTGCGCGGCTTCCGCATCGAGCTGGGTGAGATCGAGGCCGTCCTGCGGGGCCACGAGAGCGTCACCGACTGCGTGGTCGTGGCGCGCGCCGAGGCGGGCGAGACGCGGCTGGTGGCGTACATCGTCGGCGGTGTGGAGGCGGAGGCGCTGCGCGCTCACGTGCGGCGGAGCCTGCCGGAGTACATGCTCCCGTCCGCGTTCGTCTTCCTGGACACGCTGCCGCTGACTCCGAACGGCAAGCTGGACCGCAAGGCGCTCCCCGCGCCCGAGTACGCGGCGGACGCGGACCGGTACGGGGCGCCCAGCACGCCGGTGGAGGAAGTGCTGGCGGGGATCTGGGCGGAGGTGCTGCGCCTGGAGCGAGTGGGGGTGCACGACAGCTTCTTCGACCTGGGTGGGCACTCGCTGCTGGCTACCCGGGTGGTGTCGCGGGTCCGTGAGCTGTTCGGGGTGGAGCTGCCGCTGCGGGCGCTCTTCGAGGAGCCCACGGTGGCGGAGCTGGCCGGGCGCGTGGAGGAGATGCGCCGCGCGGGGCTGCCGGTGCTGCCGCCGGTGGTGCCGGTGGGGCGCGCGGGTGCGCTGCCGCTCTCGTTCGCGCAGGAGCGGCTCTGGTTCCTGGACCGCATGGAGCCGGGGAGCACCACCTACAACATGCCGCCCATGGCATGGCGCCTGGGAGGTGTGCTGGACGAGGCGGCGCTGGAGCGGAGCCTGGGCGAGATCGTCCGGCGCCACGAGGCGCTGCGGACGGTCTTCGCCGAGGTGGACGGCTCGCCGGTGCAGGTGATCGCGCCCTTCGGCGGGTTCTCCCTGCCGGTGGAGGACCTGTCGGGGTTGAGCGAGGGGGATCGCGAAGCGGCGGTTGCGCAGCGCGCCGGGGACGAGGCGCGGCGAGTGTTCGACCTCTCCGCGGGGCCGCTGTTCCGCGCGGCGCTGCTGCGGCTGGGCGACGAAGACCACGTGCTGCTGCTCTCGATGCACCACATCGTCAGCGACGGGTGGAGCATGGGGGTGCTGTCACGGGAGTTCTCGGCGCTGTACGCGGCGTACCGCGAGGGCAGGGAGTCGCCGCTGCCGGAGCTGGCGGTGCAGTACGCCGACTACGCGGTGTGGCAGCGCGAGCAGCTGGCGGGCGAGGTGCTGGATCGGCAGCTGGCGTACTGGCGGGAGCGCCTGGCGGGAGCGCCGGAGCTGCTGGAGCTGCCGACGGACCGTCCCCGCCCGGCGGTGCAGACGTACCGGGGCGCGGCCGTTCCGGTGGAGCTCTCCCTCGAGCTGCTGGAGCGGCTGCAGCGGCTGGGGCAGAGCGAGGGCACGACGCTGTACATGACGCTGCTGGGCGCCTTCCAGGTGCTCCTCTCGAAGTACGGCGGCAGCGAGGACGTGGTGGTAGGGAGCCCGATCGCCGGGCGCACGCGCGGCGAGGTGGAGGAGCTGATCGGCTTCTTCGTCAACACGCTGGTGTTGCGCACCGACCTCTCGGGAAACCCGAGCTTCCGGGAGGTGCTGCGGCGGGTGCGGGAGGCCACGCTGGGCGCGTACGAGCACCAGGAGGTGCCGTTCGAGAAGCTGGTGGCCGAGCTGCAGCCGGAGCGCAGCCTCAGCCACTCGCCGCTCTTCCAGGTGCTGTTCACGCTGCAGGACGCCGGGGGCGGAGGAGGCGCGCTTCCGGGGCTGAAGGTCGGCGGCGTCGGAGCGGCGATGGAGATCGCCAAGTACGATCTCTCCCTGGAGCTCGCGGCGACTCCCCAGGGGCTGCGCGGCGCACTGAGCTACAGCACGGACCTCTTCGAGCCCGGCACGGTAGAGCGAATGCTCGGCCACCTTGCACGGGTGCTGGAGCAGGTCGCCGCCGACGCGGACGCGCGGCTTTCGCGGCTGGAGCTGCTCGGCGAGGCGGAGCGCGCGCTGGTGCTGGAGGAGTGGAACCGGACGGCGGCGGAGTACCCGGCGGACCGGTGCATCCACGAGCTGTTCGAGGCGCAGGCGGCGCGCACGCCGGATGCGGTCGCCGTCGTCCACGAGACGGATGCGCTCACCTACCGGGCGCTGAACGAGCGGGCGAACCGGCTGGCACACTACCTCGTCCGTCTGGGCGCAGGCGCCGAGACGAGGGTGGGCGTGTGCCTGGAGCGCGGAGTGGAGATGGTCGTCTCCCTCCTCGCCGTGCTCAAGGCGGGCGGTGCCTACGTCCCGCTCGATCCGGCCTATCCCGCCGAGCGGCTCGCGTTCACCCTCTCCGACTCCGGCGTGGTGGCGCTGGTGACGCAGGACTCGCTGCGCTCCAGGCTTCCCATCCCGGACGGCGTCACGGTGGTGAGCGTGGACGTGGCGGCGGCGGAGATCGCCCGCGAGAGCGCGGAACCGATCGAGAGCGGCGCCACGCCGCGAAACCTGGCGTACCTGATCTACACCTCCGGATCGACGGGCATTCCCAAGGGTGTCGCGATCGAGCACGAGAGCGCGGTAGCGTTGCTGTCGTGGGCGGCGACCGTCTTTACGGCGGAGGAGCTGTCCGGCGTGCTGGCGGCCACGTCGATCTCCTTCGACCTCTCCGTCTTCGAGCTCTTCCTCCCGCTGGCTTGCGGCGGCCGAGTGATCGTGGTGGAAAACGCGCTGGCGCTGCCGCAATCGGCCGCGGCGGAACAGGTG
>DASQBH010000394.1:0-5277 GCA_035635315.1 Longimicrobium sp. | reverse complement strand
TCCGGGTCCGCGCGCAGGCGGTCGACGATGACGAGCAGCTCCTTCTGCTTCGTCAGGTCCACGCCCGCCGGCAGCTCGTCCAGGTGCAGCTCGCTGCCGTCCGCCAGCAGGCGCAGAAAGCCGAGCGCGCGCAGGTTCTCGACGACCAGCGCGTGGGTGACCTTTACGGAGAGCGGCAGCGGGAAGCACACCATCACCCGCGCCCGGTCGGGAAGGGCCAGGACGGCGTCGGTGGCGCTCTGGACGGTGTCGGGCTTTACCTCGCGACCGCAGGGCTGGTCAGGGTGCGGGCCAGGGCAGTAGGTGCGGCCCACCCGCGCCCACAGCAGGCGCAGGTAGTCGTGCACCTCCGTGGCCGTACCGACGGTGCTGCGGCTGGTCTTGGTGGGGTTGCGCTGTTCGATGGCGACCGCGGGAGAAATGCCCTCGACGCGGTCCACGTCGGGCTTCTCCATGCGGTCGAGGAACTGCTTGGCGTACGTGGAAAGCGATTCCACGTAGCGGCGCTGCCCCTCGGCGTACACCGTGTCGAACGCCAGCGACGACTTCCCCGAGCCCGACGGCCCCGTGACCACGACGACGGCGCGGCGCGGCAGGTCCAGGTCCAGGTTCTTGAGGTTGTGCTGTCGGGCCCCGCGAATGACGATGCGATCCTTCATATCCCCGAAAACATACCGAACTCGCCACCCGTGCGCAAAGTGCACGACGGAAGTGGCGCACCTGCTCGCAGGAACCTCGCCGCGGGAATCCCTCTCCCGGCCAGCGGGCACCGGCTGCGTCCGCAGGCGCCCCCCTCCCCGGCCCTCCCCCACAAACTGCGTGGGGGAGGGAGAATTCGATCGCGCCTGGCCGGATCTGTCATGGACCGATACCCCGAATCGTCCTACTCTGTCGTCGAAATCCACACCCGGCACGCCCTCCGGAGCCTTTCCCCATGCGATCTGCGCTGTGGCTGGCCATCGCGATCTCGCCGCTGCTGATGGCTTCGCAGTGCTACCCCGTGGTCGACGTATCCGTGGCACCGGGCGCCGCGGCCGGCGATCCGCCCTCGTTCCAGTTCGCGTTCCGGGGCGACGTGCTGCCGCGCGTGCAGTCGTTCGAGGTGCGACGCTGCGGAAGTGACAACGACCGCATGGTGTGGCAGTTGAAGCTGGCGGACGCGCCGGACACCGAAGCCGAGCAGTTGCGCATCACCTACGGCCGGGTGCCGCCCGGGTATCGCGAGTCGTGGCCCGCGGTGCCGCTGGAGCCGGGCGGCTGCTACCGGGCCAACGCGGTGGCGGTCGATCAGCCCCTGCTCTACTCCGCGACCTTTGGCGGCGCGACGTTCCGCGTGCTCCCCAACCGGACGATGATCGTCGGCTCGCCGGGAGGGCTGGTGCACAACACGCGGCCGTTCCGCCAGCTGAACCGCGCCGCCGTAGGCTGCCATCGCGGCTGGCGGCGCGCCCGCACGCGGGCCGACAGCGCGGCGGTCGATGCGCGGCGGTACCCGGTGCTGGACGACCGCCCGTCGTGCGACTGGCTCAACACCCACTGGCCGGAGCTGATGTCCGAGCCCGCCAGCACCGAACGGGCGGGGCTCGCCCTGGCCGGCCTGCTGGTCCTCTACGTGACCCTGGGCCTGCTTTCCGAGCAGATCCCGGAGTGGCCCCAGTGACCCCGCGCGAACGCATCCCGCCGTCCCGCGGCCGGCGCGCGCCCTGGCTGGTGATCGCGCTGGCGCCGCTGCTGCTGGCGACCAGCTGCCCGGCGTTCATCCGCGTGGGGGTGGAGCCGGGCCCGGCCGCGGACGGCAGCACGCCGGAGTTCCGCTTCGATTACGAGCGCACGGCCCTGCGCGAGCTGCAATCCCTGACCATCTACGGCTGTCCCGACGACGAGCTGTACAGCTTCAGGTACGACTCCGCACTGCAGCGCCTCCCGGTCGTCTGGCGGATCGTCCGGGAGGATGATGCGCCGCTCCGCGCGCAGCCGCTGCGGATCACGTACGGGCGCGTGCCCGCCGGGTATCGCGAGGAGACGCGCGCGGCGCCGATCGCGCGGGGCGGCTGCTACCGTGCCCACGCCGTGGCCTTTGCCGACACGGCGATTCGGCAGATCTACATCGGGGGACTGGAGGGCGGGCAGACGTTCCGCCTCCTTTCCGACGGCCGGCTGGTGCTGGGGACGCCCACCGTACCGATGTTCGACAGCCGTCCGCTGCGCCAGATCAACCGCGCGGCGGTGGGATGCACCCGGGGCTACCGCCGCGCCTGGACCCCGGCGGACAGCGCCGCCGTGGACGCGCGGGAGTACGCCGTCCTGAACACGCCGCTCTCCTGCGGCCACCTGCGCACCCACTGGCCGGACGCGATGCGCGGTCCCGTGACGAGGGAGCGCACCGTGCTGGGCCTCCTGGGCCTCGGCCTCGGCGCCCTCGCCCTCCTCTTCTCCGAAGACAGCTGAGAGAAATCAGCCCAGCCGGGTAAACCCCACCATCACACCATCACACCATCACACCATCACGCCGTTCACCCGCTCACCCCTCCACCGCCCCCACCGGCAAGCCTCTTGCACCACCACCCGACCCTGCGCCGGGCCCGGAGCCGGGCGCGCGGAGGCCGAGAACCACGGAGAGGATGCCATGCATCACGTTGATCTGACCGGGCTGCGGGTGGCGGTGCTCGCGGCGGACGGGGCTGAGCAGGTGGAGATCACGTCGCCCGTCGACGCGCTGACGGACCACGGGGCAGAGGTGGAGATCGTGTCGGTGCGGCCGGGGCGGCTGCGCACGGTGAACCACCTGTTCCCCGGCAAGAAGGTGCGCGTGGACCGCAGCCTGAAGACGGCCGACGCGGAGGACTACGACGCGCTCCTTCTGCCCGGCGGCCTGATCGGCCCCGACACGCTGCGGCAGAGCGAGGAGGCGCTGGACTTTGTGCGCGCCTTTGACCGCGCGGGCAAGCCGATCGCGGTGATCTGCCACGGGCCGTGGCTGCTGATCTCCGCCGGGCTGGTGGTGCGCCGCAACCTCACCTGCTGGCCGGGCATTCGCGACGACGTGCGCAACGCCGGCGCCGTGTACCACGACGAGCCGCTGATCCGCGACCGCAACTGGGTCAGCAGCCGCAGCCCCAAGGACCTGCCGCAGTTCAACCGCGGCATGCTGGAGCTGTTCGCCGAGCACATGCCGCTGGCGCCCGAAGCGCCGGAGTACGCCGAGCGCCGTCCGCGCCGCCGCCGCGAGCGCAGCCTGCCGCTGGGCCGCATGCTGGCCGGCGGAACCGTGGCCGCGGGGCTGGTCTACCTCATCAGCCAGCAGCTGCGCGGCGAGCACGAGGCGGAGATGGAGTACGTGGAGGAGGTGGACCTGGAGCCCGCCACCGTCGGCGTGCGGATGGAGGACGAGGTGGAGTACGACGACGACGCCACCCTCACCGGCGGATACGCGGGCGGCATGCCCTATCGCGAGGGGGGCACCGAGTACTCCACCACCGGCTACCTGGGGAGCGAAGGCGGCGGCTTCACCGAGCCCGCCTACCGCCCCGGCACCGGTGAGATGGGCACCGGCGGCATGGGCACCGCCGGCGGCGAGATCGCGGGCGCCGACTACCCCGCCGGAGCGCGCACCGGCACCAGCACGGGTACGGGGACCGGCACCGGCGGCTTCGGCAACGTCGGTGGCAGCGGCCCCATCTGACGCCCGTACGGGAACGCAAGCGGGGGCGGCCACCACGGCCGCCCCCGCTTTTGCTTCTGCGCTGAACCCTTGCCCGGGCAACGCTCGGAACAGCTTGCGAGGGCAAGATTCTGCCGCCCAGCGTAAAGATTCTTCAGTCGGCGCCAGGCTCTCCAGCCGGAAGGAAAGTGTCGTGCGGCGCCTCCTCAGAATGACAGTTTTGGCCGAATCCGGTCAGTCATACCGGATCCGGAAATAACCTCGTAATTTCCTGAGGGAGGCGCCGCTCCACAACCTGCTTGTACGACCCACCCTGGCGCCGACCGAAGGATCTCGCCGGCAGAGCCGCGGGGCTGGATCTACGCCGCGAATCCGGCCCCGAGCCTACCGAGAGGAGATCCTTCGGTCGCGCGCCAACTGAGGTGCGATCAGAGAGTTTCACGCGACGCTCCCTCAGGAAATCAGCGCTCTTTTTCCGGATCTGGTATCAGACCCGTCACCATCGAAGTGTATCCCCTCTCCCACGCAGTTTGTGGGAGAGGGCAGGCGAGGAACGAGCCGGGTGAGGGTCCCATTGTCGCGCCTTCCGCTGCCGCCCTACCTTTCCACGCATGTCCATCCCGGAACGCCTCTACACCCTCGCGCTCCACGCAGCGCGCCCGCTGCTCCCCCTCGCCGCGCGCGGGGAGGGCAAGCTCGCGCGCGGCATCCGCGGGCGCGCGGGCGTGCTGGAGCGCATGGAGGCGTGGGCGCGCGCGCACCGCGACCCCGCGCGGCCGCTCGTCTGGTTCCATGCGCCCAGCGTGGGCGAGGGGCTGCAGGCGCGCGCGGTGGTGGAAGCGTTTCGCGAGCGGCGGCCGGACGCGCAGGTGGCGTACACCTTCTTCTCCCCCTCCGCCGAGGGCTTCGCGCGCACCGTCCGCGCGGACGTCGCCGACTACCTGCCGCTGGACCTGCCCGGGGACGTCAGGCGGGCGCTGGATGCCCTGCGCCCCTCCGTCATCGCGTTCTCCAAGACGGACGTGTGGCCGGTCCTCACCCGCGAGGCCGGGAAGCGCGGCGTGCGCCTGGCGATGCTCAGCGGTACGCTGCCCGCCGCGTCCAGCCGCCTGCGCGGCCCCGCGCGCACCCTGCTGGCCCCCGCGTACCGCCGCCTGGACGCCGTCGCCGCCATCTCGACGGACGACGCGACCCGCTTTGGCGCGCTGGGCGTGCCGGCGGAGCGCCGGACGGTGATGGGCGACGCGCGCTTCGACCAGGTGTGGGCGCGCGCCGCCGCCGCAGACCGCGATTCTCCGCTGCTGCGCCCGTTCGCCGGCTTCGACGGTGTAACGCTCGTCGCTGGCTCCACGTGGCCGGCGGACGAGGGGAAGCTGCTCCCCGGGCTCTCGCTCATCATGGACGCGGGGTATCCGCTGCGCGTAATCCTGGTTCCCCACGAGCCCACCCCGGCGCACCTGGAAGCGCTGGAAGCGCTGGCGCGGACGTATCACCTCCCGGGCCGGGTGCGGCTCTCCGCCGTGGAAGCCGGCGCGGAGCCGGGCCGCACGGTGATCGTCGATCGCGTGGGCGTGCTGGGGGACCTGTACGCGCTGGCGGACGTGGCGTACGTGGGG
>DASQBH010000393.1:0-2358 GCA_035635315.1 Longimicrobium sp. | reverse complement strand
CCCGCGTCCGCAGCCATCGCGCGCAGCGGGGCGCCAGGGCGCGGCCGCAGCATCCACACGCCCGCGATGCGCCGCGCGCCCAGCCGCTCCGCCAGCAGCGCCCCCGCCGCCCGCTCCCGACGCCGCGCCGGCACACCCGCGCGCCCGAGAACGCGCTCCACGTCCGGCCGCGCCGCGCG
The DNA here is from genome assembly GCA_035635315.1 of Longimicrobium sp. GTDB lineage: Bacteria > Gemmatimonadota > Gemmatimonadetes > Longimicrobiales > Longimicrobiaceae > Longimicrobium. Next base: position 2,179 of record DASQBH010000393.1, on the reverse strand, counting down.
CTCCAGCGGCGCGCACAGGGCGGCGCGCAGCTGGTCGATGGAGACGGTCCGCGCCCGCCGGTCCGGCCCCAGCACCCGCACCCCGCCGCGCGCCGTGCGGACGAGCGCGAGAAAGCGCGCCTCTCCATCCTCGCCCTGCACGCGCACCAGCGCCGGCGCGCACCCGGCCAGCATCGCCGCCGCGTCGGCGTACGACGCCTCCAGCGGCTCCGCTTCCAGGTCCAGCGGCGCGGCGGCGGCGGAGAGCCAGCGTTCCACCGCATCGTCGTCCGGCGCGGCGGGGGGCGGCGGGATGGCGCCGGGATCGGCGGCGAGGCCGGCGTGGCGCAGGAGGAGCGCGAGCGCCTGGTCGAGCTCGGCGGCGGGCCAGAGCAGGGGGGTGATGGAGGGATTCATCGCGCCGCTCCAGGCTTCGGGGTCCGCCCCCTCCGCTCGCTCAGGCTCGCACCTCCCCCAAAAAACCCTGGGGGGGGTTGAACTTCGATCGCGCGACGGAGGTTGTCGAGCGCAGTCCGCGAAGGCGGACTTTGCGATTTTCCAGCGGCGAATTCATTCGCTCCGCGGCGGGTCGCGACGGTGTTGCGGATGCGGATCATGCCGCCTCCGCGGGTCTCCGGGGTCCGCCCCCTCTGCTCGCTCAGGCTCGCACCTCCCCCAAAAACCCCTGGGGGAGGTTGAACTTCGATCGCACTTCGACCTGCTGGTACGCCGGCGTCAGCGTCTGCGCACCGAGTTTTCCCTTGCATCAACCTTCCCCCAGGGGTTTTTGGGGGAAGGTGGGCGGGTGGTGCCCGCCCGGATGGGGGCGTGCCGGGGCTGGCAACACGCGCGAGGGGTTGCTCATGCCGCCTCCGCGGGCCTCGCCGCAGCCGCGGCCGGAGCGAATGAATTCGCGGCAACGACATCACACTGTCCGCCTTCGCGGACACCGTCGCCGGCAGGATCTTCGCGCGGGTCGAGGGCGCCGGCCTCCTGCAGAGTTCCGTTCTCCAGGCGGATGCGGCGCCAGCCGGGGGCGTGGTCGAAGCGGGCGCGGACGGCGGATTCGGCGGCGAGCAGGCGGGCGTAGCGGGAGCCGGGGCGCGCGGCCAGCTCGGCGGGCGCGCCGTCTTCGGCGATTATGCCGTCGTCCACCACCAGCACCCGGTCGAAGCCGGCCGTCTCGCCCACGTCGTGGGTCACGCAGAGCAGAGTGGCGCCGGCCCAGGCGTGCCGCGCCTCGGCCAGCAGGGCGTGGCGGCGCTCGCGGTCCAGCCCGCGAAAGGGCTCGTCCAGCACCACCAGCCGCGCGTCGCGCCGCAGCCACGCCCGCCCGAAGCGCATGCGCTGCCCCTCGCCGCCGCTCACCAGCGCGCCGCCCTCGCCCAGCGGCGTCTGCAGCCCCTGCGGAAGCCGCTGCACCACGCCGCGCAGCCCGGCCGCGTCCACCGCGGCACCCAGCCGCGCCAGCGGGCCCGGCGCGGCGCCGTACGCCAGGTTCTCCGCCGCGGATCGGTTCCACAGCTGCACCGCGGGATCCACCCACGCCGTCCGCGCGCGCAGCCGGCGGAGCGCCGCGCCATCCAGTGGCTGACCATCGACGCGCACCTCGCCGTGCGCGGGCCGATGCCATCCCAGCAGCAGCCCCACCAGCGTTGACTTCCCCGCGCCCGACGGCCCCACCACCGCCACGTGCGCCCCGGGCTCGATCCGCAGGTCCACCCCGCGCAATATCTCCGTCCCCGCCGCCTCCACCCGCACCCCGCGCATCGTAATCCCCACCCCGCGCCCCGCATCCCCCGAATCGACCAGCCGATCCGCCACCCCCATCGCGGCCTCCTCATCCCCCGAATCGCCATCCCGTACCCTCGTACCTTCGTACTCTCGTACTTCGGCCTCTTCCTCCCCCGCATCCAGCGTCTCGAACAGCCGCAGCGCCACGTTGCGGTGCACGGGATACTGCCGCACCGCCAGCGCCAGCGACTGCCCCAGCGCCGGCAGCGCGAGTGCCCAGTACGCCAGCAGCAGCAGGCTTCCGGAGGCGCCGGAGCGCATCGCGTGCCCCAGGACGATCCACGCCGCCGCGCCGTATCCGACGATCCCCGCCAGCGCGTCCGCCGCGGCGAGCGCGCGGAACAGGCCCAGCCCGGCACGCGCCCATTCCGCCACCAGCATCTCGTGCTCGCGGCGGACGGAGCGC
>DASQBH010000392.1:0-2517 GCA_035635315.1 Longimicrobium sp. | reverse complement strand
GATCGCCACCCCGCCGAGGGTGGACCCCGGCGCCGCGTCGAACGCCACCCGCCCCGCGAAGGTCTCGGGCGTGGTCCCTCGCCCGTCGATGTCGAACGTTCCCGTCAGCCGCGTGGCCGGGATGGCGGCCATCGCGGGCAGGGGTAGCGCGGACAGGTCCAGGTTCTGGACGCGACCCGAGGCGGTGTACGTGGGCACCGGCCCCGGCATGAAGGTGCCGCGGACGTCGAACATCCCCTGCGCCCCCGTGAGCGCCACGTCGAAGCGGTACGGCTGCCGCCCGCCGCCGGAGACGGCGATGGGGCCGCTGACGGGGCCGGGAAGGAGCCCCGGCTTTCCGATCAGCGCGCCGATGCGGAAGTTGTCCACCCGCCCCGCCACGTCGAACTGGTAGGGGTCGTCGCCCTGCTTGCGGACGTTGCCGGCCAGGGTGAAGCTCCCCTGCCCCTGCGTCATGTCCACGGCAAAGCGGAAGTCGTTCGCCGCGCCGCGGGCGCTGAAGGTGCCGCTCAGCGGGCCGTCCAGCGGAACGTCGGCCGCCAGCACGCCCGATGCGCGGAACGCGTCCAGCCGGCCGCTGACGTCGAAGCGCAGCGGGTCGCCCATCACCAGGCTGCCGCGCGCCTCGATGCCGCCCGCCGCGCCCGTAAGGTCCACGTCGAAGCGCACGTCGTCGCCCACGCCGCTGGCGCTGATGGGGCCGGACAGGGTGGCGGTGCGGAAGGGGAGCGCCGGGAACAGCTCCGTCAGCGTGGCCAGCGCCAGCGGCTGCGCGCGGGCGCTGAACTCCCAGCGCGGCGTCTCTCCCATCACGAAGCGGCCGGAGAGCCCGCGCAGCACCGTCTCGGGCGCGTCGCCCACCGCGTACGCCAGGTCGCCGTCCAGGATGCGCAGGTCCTTGGCCGAGCCGCTGACCGTCGCGGAGCCGGTGAGCACGCCGCGCAGCAGCGGATTCGGCTTGTCCGTCAGCGCCGCCAGGTGCTCCACCCGCAGCGGCTTTGCTTCCACGCGCAGGGACTGGAAGCGCAGCGGGTCCTCTCCCGGCGCCCAGCGCACGAGGCCCGCGGCGGCCAGCACGGAGGGGACCGCGCCCGGGTTGTCGCGAGGCGTCAGGGCCGCCGTCAGGTCGATGCGCAGCGGTCCGCCGTCGCCCGCGTTCAGCACGTCCAGGCTGGCGATCTCGCCGCTGACGCTGCCCAGGAGGGGGAGGCGATCGACGTACCCCAGCGTCTCCAGGTCGGCGAGCCGGAGCGGATCGAGGGAGAGGCGCGTGTCGGAGAAGGACGGCTCCATCCCCGGGCCGGTGAGCACCGTCACCCGGCCGGAGGCACGGGAGTCCAGGATGGCCACGCGCGCGTCCGTCACCCGCCAGAGCGTGCGCCCCCCCGCCTGCGAGCGGGCGTTGAGGGAGAACGACGCGGTTCCGGTGGAGGGGATCGGCAGCCCCATCCCGCCGAAGTCGGCGAAGGAGAGGGGGTGCGCGCGGATGTTGAGGTCGAAGACGGGCCCCGCGTCCGCGAAGCGCACCCGCCCCTCACCGTCGAACTCCGAGCGGGGGGTACGGAACTCGTCGATGTCGAAGCGCAGCGTCTTGTCCAGGTCCTGCTCGAACCAGCCGGCGAAGCGCTGGATGCGCGTGTCGGGGTTGGTGACGTTCGCCGTCAGGCTCGCCACCTCCACCCGCCAACCCCCCGCGCCGCCCACGCGGACGAGGGGGAGGGTGGCCTGCACGTCGTTCAGCCAGCGGACGGTGTAGACGCCCCCCGCCGTGCGCACCCGCTCCGGCTGCTTGAGGTTGGCGAAGCGGGCGTTGGGGTTCGCCGGCGGCCGGTACGGCGTGGCGATGCGGGCGCGGCCGTCGATGATCCGCATCCCGCGGATGGCGATCGGCCGCCCGGCCTCGTCGTCGCCCCCCGCCCCCCGCACGGGCGCGCCCCCCGCCTCCAGGGCGAAGATGTCGACGTAGTTCCACTCGCCGTTGGGCCGCTGCAGCAGGCGCAGGTACGGCCGCTCGACCACGACCTGGTCGATGACGATGGGCCCCGTCTCGCCGGAGAGCGTTTCCGCGTCCAGCCGCGCGCGCGCCGTGGGGGCGGAGACGATGGTGTCGCCCGACTCGTCCAGCAGCGCCACCTGTCGCAGCAGGATGCGCAGGGAGCCGTCCTCCTCCACCTCCTCCAGCTCGAACGCGTCCTTCGGCAGCCCCAGCGCCACCCGCACGTTCTCTTCGACCACCACCCGGGTGCGGGCGCGGTTGACGTACCAGAACAGGATCGCCGCCGTCAGCCCGAAGCCGACCAGCAGCCCCAGCAGGAGCACCCCCACCCGGTCCAGCCGGCGGCGGCGCGACGTCACAGCGCGTTCCCCAGCGACACCTGGATCACCAGGCGGCGGAAGAAGCCGCGCCCCTCCGTGGGCCGGTAGCTGCGCAGCACGGGCTGCGGCACCAGCTCGCCCCGGTCGGTGATGCCGTACAGCGGCCCCGGCACCGCCCCGTACGGGTTGTACGCCAGGTCC
>DASQBH010000391.1:0-3186 GCA_035635315.1 Longimicrobium sp. | reverse complement strand
CCCCAGCTCGCGCTCCACGTCGTCGATGAGCTTGAGCGGCGACTCGCCCGGCCGGTCGCACTTGTTGACGAAGGTGAACACGGGCGTTTTGCGCAGGCGGCAGACCTCGAACAGCTTGCGGGTCTGCTCCTCGACGCCCTTGCGGTTGTCCAGCAGCTCCAGGTCCTCCATCAGCTGGTTCATGGCCGCGTCGGGGATGGCGGCCTGGATATGGTCGTCGTACAGCGAGCCGGTGTGCGTGTCCACCCGCGACTGGCCGTGGTCCTCGCCGCGCTCGAACAGGTGCACCTGCTCCGTCACACGGTCGTACACGCCCACGAAGCGGTCGCCGTCGATGATGGGCCACATCATGGGATAGCACTTCATCCCCAGCTCGCGCTCCACGTCGTCGATGAGCTTGAGCGGCGACTCGCCCGGCCGGTCGCACTTGTTGACGAAGGTAAAGACGGGCGTTTTGCGCAGCCGGCAGACCTCGAACAGCTTGCGGGTCTGCTCCTCGACGCCCTTGCGGTTGTCCAGCAGCATCACCGCGCTGTCCGCCGCCATCAGCGTGCGGTACGTGTCTTCGCTGAAGTCCTGGTGGCCCGGCGTGTCGAGCAGGTTTACCGCCTTGCCCAGGTACTCGAACTGGAGCACGGAGCTGGTGACGGAGATGCCGCGCTCCTGCTCCATCTGCATCCAGTCGGACGTGGCGTGGCGCGCGGCGCGGCGCGCCTTGACGCTCCCCGCCAGGTGGATGGCCCCGCCGTACAGCAGCAGCTTTTCCGTCAGCGTGGTCTTGCCCGCGTCGGGATGGCTGATAATGGCAAAGGTGCGCCGGCGGCGGACCTCGTCGCGCAACCTGCTCATGGCTGTTCGCTCGTCGGTGTTCGAAATCAACCGGGAAATCTAACACCGTCGGGCGCGTGCTTCAACGCGTCCGGCGGTTTTTCACGGACGGGGGCCGCGCGCCGCCGCCCGTACAACCTCCTCGCGAGGGTATGCCCATGACCGGAATGATTCGTCCGCTGCTGCCGTCCTGCGCCACGCTGCTGGCCGCCGCGACGCTCGCCGCCTGCAGCGGCGGGGGTGGCGGAGGGGGAGGTGGGGGTGGAAGCGGCGAAGGGGGAGGCGGCACGACGCCGCAGTTCGGCGTGGTGGCGGGGCAGGTGACGGCGGGCGGCGCGGGACTGCAGGGCGTCAACGTGAGCATCGCCGGGGTGGGGAGCACGGCGACGGACGCCTCGGGCAACTTCTCCATCGCCAACGTGCCCGTGGGCTCGCCCAGCGTGTCCATCACCGTGCCCGGCGGCTACATCACCGCCAACGCGGCCGACGCGACCAGCAAGACGGTCGCCGTGGCGGCCGGACAGACGGCGAGCACCTCGTTCGCGCTCAAGCGCGGAAGGCAGGTTTCCGCCGGCGGGACCAGCTTTGCGCCGGAAGACCTTACGGTTTCGCCGGGCTTTACCGTGCGCTGGGTGAGCACGAACGGAAATCACACCGTAACCCCCGACGCGGGCGCCCCCGCAGGCGCCTGGGCCAGCGCGCCGCTCCCGGCCAGCGGCAGCTTTGAGCACACGTTCACCTCGGAGGGAACCTTCAGCTATCACTGCGTCCCGCACCAGGCGGCGGGAATGACGGGAACGGTCGTCGTTGCCGCGAACGAGCAGGATGACCCCACCACGCCCCGGCAGCCGGACGACCCGTACTACCCGTGAGGGACGCTCCGCCCTCAGCTCACGGATGGACGCCGGAGGGCGCGGAGTAAAAATAGAGTACGCCGAGGAACGCGCGCGCTCCCTGGCGTACTCTCTCTTTCCTCTGATTGTCACGGAACCGGTTCCGGGATCGCTTTGCGCCTGCTGAGGGGTGTCAGCCCAGCTCGGAGCGGAGCAGCTCAAGCCATCGCGGCTGTGCGGCGCCGCTCTGGGAGTGCGTCTGCACCAGCGCCTCCAGTACCTCGCCCTCCGCCTCCCGGCGGCGCTCCTGGGGGATTTCCGACAGCAGGATCTGGAGCGCGGCGGCGTACGGGCGCGCGAGGTCGATGTCGTGCGCTTTTTCGATCTTTTCCAGGTACCACAGGCCCAGCAGCCGCCGCACGCGGGGCTGTGGATTGGTGCGGCCAAGGATGAACTTGTGGAGCGTGGAGCGGCCCAGCCCCACCTCGTCGGCGACGCTGCGAATGGAGGTGATCTCCGTCTGCGTCCGGGTGAAGTCCCGGAGCACCTCTATGGGCACGTTCCTGTAATCCTTCACCCTTGCCCCCTCCCCGTCACTCCGTTAACTTCGTCCCCTTCGTCCACTATGTCTCCAAGAGAGTGACCCTGCATCCCCCTGTGATCCATGTGGCCTATTGCAATGACCGTAACGTACTTGCCGGGTGGCATTGCAGGGGCTTTCGGCGTGTCTACGGTATCGAAAAACGCCTGTACGCGCAAGGGTTTTCGGCGGATTTGCGGTGCTGTAAAGGTGTCATGTCATTCCGTGGTCCAGCGGAATGTGTGGCAGGGTTTCGCGCTATTGTTCCCGCTCCTATTGCGCATGCTATGAACACCCCTGGAAGAGCATAAATGCAGGCAGCTCGAGGAGCGCAGGGCAGGAGCCACTGGATCGGCGTAAACAGCGAACCGAATGAGCCACATGAGGGACGCCCGGGGGATGCTGGAAACATGGCTCAACCGGCCGCGGCGGGGCCGTCATGATCTTCACGCGCTGAGCGTGGTCTCGTTTGCCGCGATGGGCCATCGGGCGCTGGGTGTGGGTAGCGTGGGTGTACGGTTCGCGTGGTGGGTGGTGGCTGCGATCCTGGTCGTGCTCCTGATCGCCGCCCTGGACCAGGGTGGATGGTTCAGGAGGCGGAAGGTGCAGGGCTCACAGCGCAGAGCTGCGCGAACAGCCTTCGTCGCGCGTCGCTGCCGATAACCTTTCGATAAATGCCGATGTGCTTCCGATAAACTTCCGATAACCGATTCCGGCACGGGCGGAGACGAACGCAAAATCGGCCCGGCGAGTTGCGCCGGGCCGATTCTGGTTCTCATGAGCCGCCGAACAGGTCCAGTTCCTCTTCGTCGGCTTTCTTCTTTCCCCGTTTTCCCGTCTCCGCGGGTGGGGGTGGCGCCGGCTCGGGCGCGGCGGCCCTGGGGGCCTTGCCGCGCTTCGGCGGGGCGGGCGGCGGGGGAGCCGGCTCCGCGGGGGGCGCCTTCT
>DASQBH010000390.1:0-5675 GCA_035635315.1 Longimicrobium sp. | reverse complement strand
GCGCACGGCGGAGACGAGGCGCATCACCCGCAGCGAGTGCCCGCCCAGCGCGAAGAAGTCGTCCGCCGCGCCCGCCCGCGGAACGTCCAGCACCTCGGCCCAGATCTCCGCCAGCGACTCCTCCACCGGCGTGCGCGGCGCCACGTACCGCTCCTCCGCCGACGCGAGCTCCGGCGCGGGAAGCGTTCGCGGGTCGATCTTTCCCGTGGTCGTCCGCGGCAGGGTGTCCAGCGGGACGAAGGCCTCCGGCACCATGTGCTCCGGCAGACTCTGCCGCAGGTGCTCGCGCAGCGCGTCCGTCCCCGCGTTCCCCACCACGTAGGCCACCAGCCGCCGCTCGCCGGGCACGTCCTCCCGCAGCACCACCAGGCAGCCGGAGACGGCGTCGTGGCGCCGCAGCGCCGCCTCGATCTCCCCCAGCTCCACCCGGTAGCCGCGGACCTTCACCTGGCTGTCCGTCCGTCCCAGGATCATCAGGTTCCCCCCCTCCAGCCACCGCGCGCGGTCGCCCGTGCGGTACATCCGCGCCCCCCCGCCGGCGAAGGGGTCGGGGACGAACTTCTCCGCGCTCAGCCCCGGCCGGCCCAGGTAGCCGCGCGCGACGCCCGCGCCCCCGATGTACAGCTCGCCGGGCAGCCCCACCGGCACGGGCTCCCCGTACGCGTCCAGGACGTAGAACCTGAGGTTCTGGATCGGCCCGCCGACCGGGACGGGCCCGTGGCGGTGCACCCCGGGGGGAAGGAGGTACGCCGAGCCCCCCACCACCGTCTCCGTGGGCCCGTACTCGTTCATCAGCCGCACCTCGGGCGCGTGGTCCTGCCAGAAGACCGTCGGCTCGGCGGGGAGGAAGTCGGCGCCCACCACCAGCGTGCGCGCGGCCCCCCGCGCTTCTTCCGGCGTGAGCAGCGGCGTCAGCAGCGACAGGTGCGTGGGGGTGATCTTGATCAGCCCGAAGTCCCGCTTTCCGCGGATCGCCTCCGCCAGCGCCTCCACGGCGTTCTCCTCCGGCAGCAGGTGCACGGGGAGGCCGGCGAAGAGGGGGAGGAGGTTGGTGATGGTGAGGTCCACCGCCATCGACGAGAAGACGGGCGCGCCGCTCCCCTGGTCCGCCCCGTACGCGCGGACCCCCCAGTCGATGTAGTTGCAGACGCCCCGGTGGTGCATCGCGACGCCCTTGGGCCGCCCCGTGCTCCCCGAGGTGTAGATGACGTACGCCAGGTTCTCCGCCGTGACCGCGGTGACGGGCGGCTCCGCGCTCTCCGCCGCGATCCGCTCCCCCTCCGCGTCGACGCAGACGACCCGGACCTCCGGCCCCACCGGGATGGACTCGCGCAGCGACGCCTGCGTCAGCAGCACGGCGGCGGCGGAATCTTCCAGCACGTAGCCGATGCGCTCCGCGGGATGCGCCGGATCCACCGGGACGTAGGCGCCGCCGGCCTTGATCACCCCCAGCAGCGCGGGGAGCAGGTCCAGGCCGCGCTCCAGGCAGAGCCCCACCCGCACTTCGGGTCCGACTCCGAGGCCGGCGAGGTGGTGGGCGATGCGGTTCGCCCGCGCGTCCAGCTCGCGGTAGCTGAGCGACGCATCGCCGAAGACGACGGCCGCCGCGTCCGGGGTGCGGGCCGCCTGCGCCTGGAAGAGCTGGTGGATGCAGCGGTCCGCGGGGTACGCGGCGTCCGTGCGGTTCCACTCCTCCACCACCCGCGCGCGCTCCGCCCCATCCAGCAGCGTGAGCCCGGCGACGGGCCGCTCCGGGTTCTCCGCGACCTGCTCCAGCAGCCGGCCCAGGTGCTCCAGCATCCGCTCGGCGGCGGCGGACTCGAAGCGGCCCTCGTCGTAGCTCAGGTCGAGCACGATCTCCGGCCCGGGAATCACCATCAGCGAGAGCGGATACGTGTTCCACTCCACCGTGCGCGCCCCCGTCACCCGCAGCGCCGCCTGGTCCCCCGCGCTCCCCCCGCCGCGCGCCGCGGGGTAGCTCTCGAAGATGAAGTGGGTCTCGAAGAGGGGCGTTCCGCGGGGCACCTCGCTCCATCCCTGCACCTGCACCAGCGGCGCGTAGTCGTACTCGCGCGCCTCCGCCTGCGACGCCTGCAGCTCCCGCAGCAGCGCGCCCACCTGCGCGCTCCCGCGCACCCGCATGCGCACCGGGAGCGTGTTGATGAAGAGGCCGACCATCTCCTCCACCCCCTCCAGCTCCCCCGGCCGCCCCGAGACCGTCGCGCCGAACACCACGTCGTCTTCGCCGCCGTAGCGGGAAAGCAGCACGCCCCACGCGGCCTGGACGACCGTGTTGAGAGTGACCTGCTCCCGGCGCGCGGTCTCTTCCAGCCGCTGCGTGAGCGCGGCCGGGACGCGCACCGCGCGGTGGCCGCGCTCCCCCGCGCTCTCCGCGCCCGCGGGGCGGTCCACCCCCAGGGCGGTCGGCGCCGTGAAGCCGGCGAGCACGCGCGTCCAGTACCGCTCCGCGGCGTCCGCGTCCTGCGCCGCCAGCCACGCGATGTAGTCGCGGTACGGGCGCGGGCGCCGCAGCTCCACCGTCCGCCCCGCGCTCCACGCGCCGTACAGCCGGAACACCTCGCCCGCCAAGTGGTCGGCCGTCCACCCGTCCGTGAGCAGGTGGTGCTGGCTGCGGACGAACCAGTGCGCCCGCTCGCCGGTGCGGAACAGGGCGAACCGCAGCAGCGGCGCCTGGTCCAGCGCGAACCCGCGGGCGCGGTCCTCCGCCAGAAAGCGGTCCAGCGCCGCCTCCTGCTCCCGCGCGGAGAGGCCGGACCAGTCCTCCACCACCCAGGGCACCTCCACGGCGGCCTGCACCCGCTGCAGGGGGCGCCGCAGCCCCTCCCACGCAAAGGCGGTCCGCAGCACGGCGTGCCGGCTCACCACCTCCGCCCACGCGCGCCGGAAGAGGCCCGCGTCCAGCACCCCCTCGATCCGCTGCGCCACCTCCACCTGGTACGCCTGCGACGCGTCGCCACGCAGGGCGTGAAAGAGCATCCCCTCCTGCATGGGCGAGAGCGGATACAGGTCCTCCACCCCGCCCCGGCCGGCCAGCAGCGCGTCCAGCTCCTCCTGCGCCAGCTCCGCCAGGGGAAAGTCCGACGGCGTGAACCCGCCCGCGCCCGCCTGGCGGCAGTGGGCGATCAGGCCGCGCAGGGCGTCGGCGTACGCCTGCGCCACCCGCTCGATCGTCGCCCGGTGGTGGGTGCCCTCGTCGTAGTTCCAGTCCAGCCGCAGGCACCCGCCGCGGATGCCGCCGTTGACCTCCAGCGTAAAGCCGCGCGTGTTGGCGTCCGCCGACTCGGGCCCGCGGGGCCCGTCCGCGTAGCGCAGGCGCGCGGCGGAGACGGGCCCGGAATCGAACTGCCCCAGGTAGTTGAAGGAGATCTCCGGCTCCGCCTGCGCGGCGAGCGCCCGGCGCAGCTCCCCGTCCGTGCCCAGGTAGCGCAGCACGCCGTAGCCGATCCCCCGCCGGGGAATGGCGCGGAGCTGCTCCTTGACCCGCTTGAGGCGGTCACCCGGGCCGGCGGCGCCCGCCAGGTCCAGCACCACCGGGTACACGGTGGTGAACCAGCCGACGGTGCGCGTAAGGTCCACGCCCGGCACCACCTCTTCCTCGCGCCCGTGCCCCTCCAGCGCCAGCCGCACCCGCGGGCTCCCCGTCCACCCGGAGACCGCCTCGGCCAGCGCGCACAGGAGCACGTCGTTGATCTGCGTGCGGTACGCGGCCGGCACCTCCTGCAGCAGCGCGCGGGTCTCCTCCGCGTCCAGCCCCACGCTGACGGTGCGGGCGCTGGCCACCGTCCGCCCCCCCGCGCCGTCGGCGGGGAGCGGCGCCACGCCCTCCGGCCCCTGCGCCAGCCAGTGCGCCGCCTCGTCCCGGAGGGCGTCGCTGGCCGCGTACGCCTGCAGCGCCTCGGCCCACTGCCGGAACGAGGTGCTCTTGGGGCCCAGGTCGATCGGTTCGCCCCGCTCGGCCTGCGCGCACGCGTGCTCCAGGTCGTCCTGGAGGATGCGCCAGGAGACGCCGTCCACCACCAGGTGGTGCAGGACGAGCAGGAGCACGCGCCCGCCCGCGCCGCGGTTCACCAGCAGCGCGCGCCCCACGGGTCCCTGCTCCAGGTCCAGCCCGGCCTGCATCCGTCCGGCGCCCTCCGCCTGCGCGCGGTCCTGCCCGTCCGCGGGGAGGTCCGCCAGGTCCAGGCGCTCCATGGAGAAGCCGACCTCCGCCGCGTGCCACTGCTCCCATCCCGACTCCGTGCGGCGGAAGCGCAGGCGCAGGGCGTCGTGCCGCTCCAGCACCGCGCCGAGCGCCGCCTCCAGCACCGCGTCGCTCACCGCGCCGTCCACGGCCAGGAGCACGGACTGGTTCTCGTGCGCGGGCACCGCGTGGCCCTGCTCGAAGAACCACCCCTGCACCGGCGTGGGCCGTACGGCGCCCTCCACGCGCGCCTGCTCCGCCCGCGGCCCCTGCGCCGGCGCCTGCGCGCACACCGCCTCGGCCAGGCGGGCGATGGTCAGGTGCTCGAAGATCTGCCGGGGCGTGATGTGCACGCCGGCGCGCCGGGCGCGGGAGACCAGCTGGATGGAGAGGATGCTGTCGCCGCCCAGTTCGAAGAAGCTCTCCTCCACCCCCACCCGCTCGTGTCCCAGCACCTCGGCCCAGATCTCCGCCAGCGTTTCTTCCACGGCGTTGCGCGGCGCCACGTAGCGCTCCTCCACGGGACCGAGCTCCGGCGCCGGGAGCGTCCGCGGGTCGATCTTTCCCGTGGGCGTTTCGGGAAGCGCGTCCAGCCGGACGAAGGCGGCGGGGATCATGTGCTCGGGAAGGCTGCGGCGGAGGAAGGCGCGCAGCGCGTCCGCGTCCGCATCGCCCACCACGTAGGCCACCAGCCGCCGCTCGCCGGGCACGTCCTCGCGCAGCACCACCACGCAGCCGGAGACGGCGTCGTGGCGCCGCAGCGCCGCCTCGATCTCCCCCAGCTCCACCCGGAAGCCGTGGACCTTCACCTGGCTGTCCGTGCGCCCCAGGATCAGCAGGTTGCCGCCTTCCAGCCACCGCGCGCGGTCGCCCGTGCGGTACATCCGCGCGCCCCCGCCGGTGAAGGGATCCGGGACGAACTTCTCCGCCGTCAGCCCAGGCCGACCCAGGTAGCCGCGCGCCACCCCGGCGCCGCCGATGAACAGCTCGCCGGGCAGCCCCACCGTCAGCGGCTGGAGCCGGGGGTCGAGGACGTAGAACTTCAGGTTCTGGATCGGTCCGCCCACGGGGACGGGCCCGTGGCGGTGTAGTCCGGGGGGAAGCAGATAGGCCGAGCAGCCCACCACCGTCTCCGTGGGCCCGTACTCGTTCATCAGCCGCACTTCCGGCGCGTGGTCCTGCCAGAAGACGGTCGGCTCGGCGGGAAGGAAGTCGGCGCCCACCACCAGCGTGCGCGCGGCCCCCCGCGCCTCGTCCGGCGAAAGCAGCGGCGTCAGCAGCGACAGGTGCGTGGGGGTGATCTTGATCAGTCCGAAGTCCCGCTTTCCGCGGATCGCCTCCGCCAGCGCCTCGACCGCGTTCTCCTCCGGCCGCAGGTGCACGGGGAGCCCCGCGAAGAGCGGAAGCAGGTTGGTGATGGTGAGGTCCACCGCCATCGACGAGAAGACGGGCGCGCCGCTTCCCTGGTCCGCCC
>DASQBH010000389.1:0-3173 GCA_035635315.1 Longimicrobium sp. | reverse complement strand
ATCCAGGGATCTCCCCACAATCGTCCGCGTTTCACGATGATCCGGTCCCGTCCCCATCCGCCGCCGGCGCTCCCGCGGTTCGCCGCCGCCCGCCGCGCGATGGCAAAGCAGGGTTGATGGCGGACACGGGAACGTCGGGGGAGGGCGGACGGCCCCTGCTGGCCTTCGGCTTCGCCGTGCCGATCGCGATGCTGGGGGGATTGATCGGGCTGGGCGGCGCGGAGTTCCGGCTGCCGGTGCTGGCCGGCCCGCTTCGCCACCCCGTCCGGCGCGCGGTGCCGCTGAACCTGGCCGTGAGCCTGGTGACGCTCGCCACGGCGGCCGTCACGCGGGGACGCACGCTCTCCCTCGAAGCGCTGCGGCCGTTCGCACCGGTGCTGGCCGCCATGGCCGCGGCCTCCGTCGCGGGCGCGCTGGTGGGGACGGCACTGCACGGACGGCTCTCCAGCCGGCAGCTGGAGCGGCTGATCATGGTGCTGCTGCTGGTCATCGGCGTGGCGCTGGTGCTGGAGGGGGTGCTGGATTCGCCGCCCCGCGCGCGGATCGCGGAGGGCGTGGCGTGGCGCGCGGCGACCGGCGCCGCCTTCGGCCTGGCCATCGGCGTGGTGAGCAGCGTGCTGGGCGTGGCGGGGGGCGAGCTGATCATCCCCACCTTCGTCTTTGCCTACGGCGCCGACATCAAGACCGCCGGTAGCGCCAGCCTGCTGGTGGGGCTGGTGACGGTGGTGGCGGGGATCCTCCGCTACGCGCGCCAGGGCGCCTACCGCGACCGCTCCGCGATCCGCGGCACCGTGGCGCCGATGGCGGCGGGGTCGGTGCTCGGCGCCGTGGCGGGCGGGCTGCTGGTGGGTGCGGTAGCTTCCGCCACGCTCAAGGTGGGGCTGGGCATCATCCTCGTCATCTCCGCGGTACGGACCTTCAGACATCGGGATCGATGAAACGGACAGGACGGTTCCTCGCGCCGGCCGCGGCGCTGCTGCTGGCGCTGGCCGCGTGCGGCGGCGGCTCCGGCGAGCCACGGAAGGACTCCGCGGAGACGGCGGCGGACAGCGAGGTCATGGTCTTTGCCGCGGCGAGCCTGCGCGAGGCGATGGAGGAGCTGGGGGCCGGCTTTCAGCGGGAGAAGGGCGTCCGCGTGGTCTTCAACTTCGCGGGGAGCAACGACCTGGCGCACCAGATCCTGGCGACGCGCGGCGCGGACCTCTTTCTGAGCGCCAGCAAGGCGTGGATGGACACCGTGCAGAGCGCCGGCCGCATCGAGCCGGGCTCGCGGCGCGACCTGCTGTCCAACGCGCTGGTCGTCGTGCGCAACGCGAGCGACACGTCGATCGTCGCGGAGCCGTGCGACCTGGCCACGCTCCCCTTCCGCAACCTGGCCATCGGCGACCCCGAGGCCGTGCCAGCGGGGACGTACGCGCGAACCTGGCTGCAGTCGGTGCAGTGCGACGGGTGGCCGTTGTGGGACGCGGTGCAGGCGCGCGTGGCCCCCGCGCCGGACGTGCGCGCGGCGCTGGGGCTGGTGCTGGCGGACCCGCGGGTGATCGGCATCGTCTACCGCACCGACCAGTTGGCGTTCGCGGACCGCACCCGCGTGCTGTACGAGGTGAAGGGCGGCCCGCCGATCCGCTTTGTCCTGGCGCGGCTGACGGAGGGGCGCGCGCCGGAGTCCGCGGCGGCGTTCTACGCGTACCTGGCGGGCGCGCAGGGGGCGGAGGTGTTCCGCAGGCACGGCTTCGACCCGCTCCCCGCGGCCGCGCCGTGAGCCACGCCGCCGTGGAGGTGCTGCGCAACACCCTGCTCTGGGCCGCCCTGGCGACCGCCCTGGTGATGGTGCCGGGGACGATGGTGGCCTACCTCCTGGCGCGGCGCGACTTCCGGGGCAAGCGCATCGTATCCACCCTCTTCTCCCTTCCCCTGGTGCTGCCGCCGACCGCCGTGGGCTACCTGCTGCTGCGCACCTTTGCCGTGGACGGCCCGCTGGGGCGCGACACGCTGGGGATCGACCTGGACGTAATCCTGAGCTGGAAGGCCGTCGTCATCGCCTGCGCGGTGATGGCCACGCCGCTGGTCGTCCGCACGGCGCGGGTGAGCTTCGAGGGGGTGGACCCGCGCTACGAGGACATGGCGCGCACGCTGGGGCACGGCCGCGCCGCCACCTTCCTCCGCTACACCCTGCCGATGGCGCGGCGCGGGCTGATGGCGGCGCTCATCCTGGGATTCACCCGCGCCGTGGGCGAGTTCGGCGCCACCATCATCCTGGCCGGCAACATTCCCGGCCGCACGCAGACGCTGGCGACGGCCATCTTCAGCGCGCAGCAGGCGGGGCGAGAGAGCGAGGCGAACGTGCTGCTGGTGATCGCCCTGGTGGCGGGCTTCGTCGCCGTGTACGCCAGCGAGGCGCTGGCGCAAAAGCAGGCCGCAGCCTCCGCGGACCGATGATGACGGACGGAACGCCGCTGCACGTGCAGGTGCGCCTGCCGCTGGACCGCTTCAGCCTGGACGTCGACTTCCGGACGACGCACCGGGTGACGGGCGTGTTCGGCGTGTCGGGATCGGGAAAGACGACGCTGCTGGAGACGGTGGCCGGGCTGCGGCGCGGGGCAAAGGGGCGCATCCGCCTGGGCGCGACGGACTGGCTGGATTCCGAGCGGCGGCTGCGGCTGCCCCCGGAGCGGCGCCACATCGGCTACGTGCCGCAGGACAGTCTCCTCTTCCCCCACATGGACGTGCTGGGCAACCTGCACGCCGGCCGCGGGCGCGCCCTGCGCGGCGGCAATCACGTGGAGGAGACGCTGGAGAACGTGGTCCGCGTCCTGGACCTGGCGCCGCTCCTCCGCCGCCCGGTGACCATGCTCTCCGGCGGTGAGCGCCAGCGGGTGGCGCTGGGGCGCGCCCTCTGCTCGGGGCCGCGCCTGCTGCTGCTGGACGAGCCGCTGGCGTCGCTGGACGCGGGGCTGCGGCGCAAGGTGCTCCCCTTTCTCCATCGCGTGCAGGCGGAGTTCTCGCTCCCCATCCTCCTGGTCTCGCACAACCCGGTGGAGGTGCAGGCGCTGTGCGAGGACCTGATCGTGCTGCGCGAGGGGCGCATCATGGCGCGGGGCGAGCCGCGGGCCGTGCTCACCCGGCCGGACGTGTTTCCGCTGGCGGAGCACGAGGGGTTCGAGAACATGCTC
>DASQBH010000388.1:0-2641 GCA_035635315.1 Longimicrobium sp. | reverse complement strand
GTCGGCCACCATCAAGCTGCCGGCCGTGCTGGACGGCAAGCCGTTTCCCGGCGAGCCGCTGGGGTGCGCGATGAACATCTTTCGCCGCTCCGACATCCAGCCCGGGCAGACGGTGGCCATCGTGGGCATCGGCTTCCTGGGCGCGCTGCTCACGCGGCTGGCCAAGGATGCCGGCGCGCGGGTGATCGCCATCAGCCGCCGCCCCTTCTCGCTGGACGTGGCCCGGCAGATGGGCGCCGACGAGACCATCGCCATGGACGACCACTGGGCCATCATCGAAAAGGTGAAGCAGCTCACCGGCGGCGTGCTGGCGGACCGGGTGATCGAGGCGGTGGGCAAGCAGTGGCCGCTGGACCTTGCCGCGGAGATCACGAAGGAGCGGGGGCGGCTGGTCATCGCCGGCTACCACCAGGACGGCCCGCGTCAGGTGAACATGCAGATGTGGAACTGGCGCGGCCTGGACGTGATCAACGCCCACGAGCGCGACCCGGCGGTCTACCTGGAAGGGATCCGCATGGCGGTGGACGCCGTCGCCGGCGGGCGGCTGGATCCCACGCCGCTGTACACGCACACGTACCCGCTGGACCAGCTGGACCAGGCCCTCGACGACACCCGCGACCGGCCGGAGGGGTTCTTGAAAGCCCTGGTGCGGATGGCGGACTGACGCACGGGAAAGTGCGTGAGTGCGGAAGTGCGTTAGTGCGGGAGTGGTCAGGGCAGGGAAACGAGCCGTTTCCGCGGGCGTGGCGCGGTGGCCGGCGCCCCCCTCCCCGGCCCTCCCCCACAAACTGCGTGGGGGAGGGAGAACGGCAGATGTGCCCGGAGCGCACCGCGAGCAGAGGGGACGTTCATACCCTCTCCCGCTTGCGGGAGAGGGTGCGAGCCTGAGCGAGCGGGTGAGAGCCCCCCGCGGACGCAGTTCGACCTCCGTCGCAACGGGATCGAATTCTCCCCTCTCCGCGAGGAACGAGCGGGGAGGGGCCGGGGGAGGGGCACCCCGCGGGCGCCAGTTCGATCCCTGTCGTCGCGCCGCCCGACTTTGACCTCCGGTCGCAGGCGCAGCACGCGCAGCATTGTAGAAGCACCGTAACGTTTACCGAACGAGAATCTCGTGACCGACGTCCTGACCCAGGCACCGATCGCATCCGATGAGGCGGAATCCACTTCCGCACTCACGCACTCACGCACTCCCGCACTTCCCTCCCGCACTCCCGCACTCGGCTTTCTGGGCGTGGGCTGGATCGGCCGGCACCGCATGGAGGCCATCGCGAAGTCCGGCTTCGGCCGCATTGCGGCGGTGGCGGACACCTCGGCGGAGATGATCGACGCGGCGCGGGAGGCGGCGCCGGACGCGCAGGTTGCCGACGGGCTGGACGCGCTGCTGCGGATGGGGCTGGACGGCATCGTCATCGCCACGCCCAGCGCCATGCACGCCGAGCAGTCCATCCGCGCGCTGCAGGCCGGCGCCGCCGTCTTCTGCCAGAAGCCGCTGGGCCGCACGGCGGACGAGGTGCGCCGGGTGGTGGATGCCGCCCGCGCCGCGGACCGGCTGCTCGCCGTGGACCTGTCGTATCGGTTTACCGAGGGGATGCGCGCCATCCGCGAGCGCATTGCCCGGGGCGAGCTGGGAAAGGTGTACGCGGTCGATCTCGTCTTCCACAACGCCTACGGGCCCGACAAACCCTGGTTCTACGATCCCGCGCTCTCCGGGGGCGGGTGCGTGATAGACCTGGGCGTTCACCTGGTGGACCTGGCGCTCTGGGCGCTGGACTTTCCGGGCGTCGAGAACGTGACCTCGCGCCTGTTCGCCGGCGGGGAGGCGCTGGGGGCGAACGCCGACCGCTGCGAGGACTACGCGACGGCGCGGGTGGACCTGGCGGGCGGCACGGCGGTCGATCTCGCCTGCTCGTGGAAGGTGAGCGCGGGGCAGGACGCGGTGATCGGCGCCTCGTTCTACGGCACCGGCGGGGGCGCGGCGCTCCGGAACGTGAACGGCTCGTTCTACGACTTCACCGCCGAGGCGTACCACGGCACGTCGCGGGAGACGCTGGCCACGCCGCCGGACGAGTGGGGCGGGCGCGCGGCCGTGGACTGGGCGCGCCGGCTGAGCGAGGGCGCGCGCTTCGACCCCGCCGCCGAGCGGCTGGTGGACGTCGCCGCCGTCCTGGACCGCATCTACGGCCGATGAAGATCCTCCTTACCACCGACACCATCGGCGGGGTGTGGGACCACACCGTCACCCTGGCGCGCGAGCTGGACGCCGCCGGCCACGAGGTGCTGGTCGCCGTCATCGGCGAGCCGCGCGACGAGCGGCTGGCGGCGCTCCCGGCGGGCGTGCAGGTGGTGTGGCGCGCGTACCGGCTGGAGTGGATGCAGGACGCGGCCGACGACGTGCGCGCCGCGGGCGAGTGGCTGCGCGGCCTGGCGGAGGTGTGGAGCGCCGACATCGTGCACCTGAACCAGATCGCCTGCGCGGTGGCGGATTTCTCCGCGCCGGTGCTGGTGGCGGTGCACAGCGACGTGATCAGCTGGTGGCCGCACGTGCACGGCGTGGAGGCGCCGGCGGCGGAGTGGAGTGAGTACCGGCGCTGGCTGCGCGCCGGCCTGCGCGCCGCGGATGCCGTCGTTACCCCCACGGCCT
>DASQBH010000387.1:0-3417 GCA_035635315.1 Longimicrobium sp. | reverse complement strand
GATGGTGGGGGTAAACGCGTCCGTCTCCCACTTGGTGGTGTCGGCGCCGACGACGTCCATGTGGCCCATCACCAGAACCGGCTTCTGGCGCGGGTTGGCGGCGCGGAGCCGGGCCACGAAGTTGGCGCGCATGCTGTCTTCGGGCACGCGCAGGATGCGGGTCTCCACGCCGGGCACGCCGCTGAGCACCGAGTCGAAGTACATGGCCGTCCGGATCTCGTTGCCGGGCGGGTTCTCGGTGTTGATGCGGATGAGGTTCTGCAGGTGGCGCAGGGTGCTGGCCTGCGCGTCGGCGCGGGTGAGCCCCTGGGGCGCGGGCGCCCGCACCGTCCAGGTGTCCTGCGCCGCCGCGGGCCCGGAGACGAGCAGCGCCGCCAGCAGCGCGGTGTTGCGAATGCGCATCGGTTGGTCTTTCTGGTTGTGTCGCTGTGGCCCTGAACCGCGGGTGAGTGTCCGCGGCACTGCCGGATGTTGGAACCTGGATCGAACCGCGCCCGCGGGTGCCCCTCCCCCGCCCCCGCCCTCGTTCCGCGCGGAGAGGGGAGAATTCGATCGCGTTGTGGCGGGCCTCGAAGTCCGCCCCCTCCGCTCGCCTAGGCTCGCACCTCCCCCAAAACTGCTGGGGGAGGTTGGCGTTGCCGCAGGGTTCGAGGCCCTTCGACTTGCATCGAACTGGCGCCCACCGGGGTGCCCCTCCCCCGGCCCCTCCCCGTTCGTTCCTCACGGAGAGGGGAGAATTTGATCCCGCTTCGACGAGATTTCTGCCGTTCTCCCTCCCCCACGCAGTTTGTGGGGGAGGGCCGGGGAGGGGGGCGCCCACCATCTCGCACCCGACCTCCCCTCACACCATCACACCCTCACCGCGCGCACACCATCCCCTCATTCCCCAGCACGCGGTCCAGGAAGCGCGCGATGCGCTGGTACGCGGTCACGCGGTTCTGCAGCTTGGCGATGCCGTGGCCCTCGTCGGGAAAGCGCAGGTACTCCACGTCGCCGCGGCGGTGGCGAACGGCGCGGACGATCTGGTCCGCCTCGCCCACGGGAACGCGCGGGTCGTTGGCGCCGTGCACCACCAGCAGCGGGCTGCGGATGTCGCCGGCGTAGCTCAGCGGCGAGATCTGGGTGAAGAAGGCGCGGTCCGCCGGATCGTCGATGTTGCCGTACTCGATGCGATCGCTGTTCTTGAGCGATGGCGAGGCATCCTCCAGCCCGCTGATCCAGTTGGCCACGCCCACGAAGTCCACGCCGGCCTGAAAGTACTCCGGCAGCTGCGCCACGGCGGCGAGCGTCATGTATCCACCGTAGCTCCCCCCCATCGCGGCCACCCGGTTGCCGTCCAGGTCCGGCCGGGCCGTGCGCAGGTACTCCACGGCGGCCTTCATGTCCTGCACGGCGCTGGGGCGCAGCCGCCCGTTGTCCAGCTGGGTAAAGCGCTGCCCGTAGCCGGTGGAGCCGCGAAAGTTCAGGTCCAGCACCGCGTAGCCGCGCGTCAGCAGGTACTGCTTGACGGGATCGAACTGCGGCCGTGCCTGCGAGGTGGGGCCGCCGTGCAGCATCATCACCACCGGCGGGCGGCGGCCTGCGGCGTCCCGGGGCACGTACATCAGCCCGTAGATGTTCTCCCCGTCGAAACTGCGGATGGTCAGCGGGTCGGGTGAGACGAACGAGGCCGGGTCGAGTCCTGCCAGCGTGCTCTCCGTGGCGCGGAAGGTCTGCCCCGCCGAGGCGTCGTACACCCACACGTCGCCCGGCAGCCCGGGGCCGCTGATGCCGATGGCCAGCCGCGGCGCCCCCTTCGCCCACTCCAGCGCGCCGACCACGCCGCCGGGAAGCTCGCCGAGCGCGACGTCGCGCTGGCCGGGAAGGTCGCGGACGATCAGGCGCGACCAGCCGTCCTCGTTTACGGTGTAGGCCAGAAAGCGCCCGTCCGGCGAGAGCGCGACGGACTCCACGTCGCGCCGCGGCTCCTGCATCCAGTGCAGCGCACGCTCGGGGATGTGGTAGTGCGCCAGCCCGGCGAAGTCGCGCTCGTGGTTGGTCGCCACGAAAAAGCCCTGCCCGTCCGGCGTCCACTGGATGCCGCGGTAGCTGGACATCTGCGCGGGCGCGAAGAGCGTGTCCAGCTTCTGCGTGCGCAGGTCCAGCAGGAACAGGTCGTTGTCCGCCTCGCCGCGCCCCTGGCTCAGCACCAGCGCCTCGCCGTCGGGGCGCCACGCCTGCACCCCCAGGTTGCCCGCGCCGCGCATGATCATCCGCGGCGCGCCGGGGCGGCCGTCGGCGTCCAGGTCCATCACGTACAGGTCAAAGTCGTTGCCGTTGCGCTCGTTGCTCACGTACGCGATGCGGCTGCCCGCGGGCGACCACCCGGCGAACTCGCGAAAGAAGTCGTCCGCCGGGGTAAGCTCCCGCTCGCGGGTGCCGTCGGGGGAAAGGAGAAAGATCTGCGTGCGCTCGTTGCCGCCGCGGTCGGTGCCGTACGCGATCCAGCGCCCGTCCGGGCTCCACCGGGCGAACTGCACCCGGTTGGCGCCAAAGGTGATCTGCCGCGGCGCCGCGGGCCCCTCCGGCCGCACGGGGGCGATCCACAGTTGCGGCTGGCCGGTGGTGGAGGTGATGTACAGCAGCTCGCGCCCGTCGGGCGAAAGCTGCGGGTCCTGCGCGCTGCGCACGTTCAGGTAGCGCGCGATCCCCTGGCAGTCGCTCCCCGCCAGCGAGAGGGCGGCGGGCTCCAGCGCCGGGACGTCCACCGGCGCGGGGGTGGGGAGCGTGTCCTGCGCCGCGGCGGGCGCGGCCAGCACGGCCAGCGCCGCGCCGGCGATCCAGCATCGCATCTGCATCGGATTCACGGTTCGGCTGACTGGCGGACGATCACGATGGTGGGGTTGGTAAAGCCGGAGCCCTGCAGGCTGCCGCGGACGGAGTCGGCGTCGGTGAACGCGGCGTCGTACAGGGCGTCGGCAAACCCCTCGCTCCGCAGCCGCAATTCGAAGTCGGGGTGGTCCCAGTCGCCGTCCACGTCGAACTCCACGCTGCCGGTGACGATCGTGTCGATGAACAGGGTGTCCACCACCTCGGGGTCCTCGGGATCCGGGGCGGTCTCCAGCACCTCCTCCAGCCCCAGCAGCTTTCCCGTGCCGCTGACGCGGTTGTCGCCGTCCTGGTCCAGTTCGAACGACAGCTCGTACGGAAACGAGCGGCCCAGCCAGGAGCCCTCGAGCGTAAAGACGCCGGGGTCCAGCGGGCCCGTGCCGCAGGCGGCCAGCAGGGGAAGGAGCAGGGCGAAGCGGTGGACGGTGCGCATGTACGGCGATGGATGAGAAGTTCGCGGAAATCCACTCAGGATAGCCGGTTACCCGCCCCTCCCGCAATCGGGTCCCCTGCACGGGCGGCGGCACCGATCCTGCCCCCGCGGATGGT
>DASQBH010000386.1:0-2457 GCA_035635315.1 Longimicrobium sp. | reverse complement strand
CATCGTTTCGTTGCACCGGCAGGCGGCACGCGAGCTCGGCATGCGGCTGCTCGTCCAGCGCGGCTGGGGGGATCTCTCTCTGGATGACGATGATCAGCGTGACGTGCTCGTCGCCGGCCCGCTGCCGCACGACTGGCTGTTCCCGCGCAGTGCGGCGGTCGTGCATCACGGCGGCATCGGCGTCACGGCGCGCGCGCTGAAGCATCGCCGTCCGATGCTGGTCGAGCCCTACGGACGCGATCAGTTCTTCAACGCCTATCGAATCGTCCAGCTTGGCGCCGGCGTGGCGATGCATCCACACCAGCTCACCGTGCGCGGCCTCTGCCAGGCGTTCACGCGGCTTCAGTCGGATTCCATACGCAGCCGTGTTGCCGATGTCGCCGGGCACATCGATGCGGATGGCGGCATCGATCATGCTTGCGATCTGATCGAGTCTTATCTGGCATCGCAGTCCCCCCGGAATCCCATCCAGCGCGACGTCGTTCCACCATCGCCCACCACCACAATCGAAAGGAGTCTCCCATGAGCGAGCATGAAAAAGACGCTGGGAAGATCGATGGCGAGCTGACGAAGGAAGAGCTCGCGCGTCGTGCTGGCGCTGCTGGATACGGCGGCGGCGGCGGTTATGGTGGTGGTGGCTACGGAGGCGGCGGCTACGGTGGACAGCTGCCGAAGCCGGGCACCGCCGGATATGGCGGCGGCGGATACGGTGGCGGAGGGTATGGCGGCGGCGGTTTCGGCCGACCCGCGCCGAAGGATGCGCCAGACGCGGGGACCGGTGCGGGGAGCGAGCCGGAGAAGTAATCCCGGATCCGCAAAAGCCCTGGTCTCTCATACGGAGCAACGGAGGAACGGAGATGAAGCTTTTCTCCGTTGCTCCGTTGCTCCGTATGCCAGGGTCCTTTGCGGGACGATCGCTGTCATTCTGAGTCCAACACCAGCCTTCGGCAGACCCAGATGGCATGAAAAAGCAGATCTAGTCGATACGCAAACTGGACGGACGCTACTTTTTTTCTATTCAGGGAGGCGCCGCGCGTAACCGTCTTTCTCGCACGACTGCCTGCGCGCCGACCGAAGAATCTTTATCGGGAACGGGCGGCTTCTCGCGCGGAACCCATGGTAGCCGACAGGATCATGCGCCCATCGTAGAGATCCTTCGGTCGGCGCACAGGCAGTCGTGTGTCTGGACCGGACCGGGTGCGCGCCTCCCTCAGGATGACACCGTTTGCCGAATCCGTATACGAAATCTTTCTGCGGATCCGGTATAACACGCCGAGCGGCCGGCGCGTCCGTGGCGGATAGGGGTTTGTGCGGCGGTGGTGTGTCTACAGGAGCATGAGGAACGGAGACGAAGGACTGACGTCAGGGGCCATGAGTATGACCTGGAACGGAGGCGGTTCGGCCAGGCGCTCCGCTCGTGCCGCTGGCCGGAATTCCGGCCACTGAACAACCCGTCAGGCCGACCCCGGATCGCACGCGAGGATCCAGATCCAGCGGCAGTCAGATGGGGGTGTCCTGATCGCAGAGCGGGGCGCGTTATCTCATCCCTGCGTTGGAGACGAGGCACCACTACCTGGTTGGGCCACGCAATCGAAGGGTTGGGCCCGAGCATCGATGAACTCCCCTGGAGGGTGTTGATGAAACCGACCGTCGCGCTGGCAGCTGCGTTCATTTCCGCACGCACAGGCTCCGCGGCCGGGCCGAGCACCGGGACCGGCCCGGCCGGGCCGAGCACCCCGCCGCCCCCGCCAGGCCCCGGCCTCCGAGGCCCTGTGCGGCGTACGCTCAAAGTCGCGGCAGTCGTCATTCTCGCGGCATGCGGAGGTGATGGTGATCCGACCCGGGTCGGCCCTGTCCCCGATGGCCGTATCCAGGGCACCGTTACCGACAACACCGGCGCCACCGTGGCGAACGCCGCGGTTGCGTTGACGGGAAACGCGCAGGCTGATCGCACCACGAACAGCGGCGCCGACGGCGTCTACACCTTCGCAAACGTGCCCCCCGGAACGTATACGCTGGCGGTTACGCCGCCGGCCGGATTCGCCATCGGTGCGGCGGGCACGGCGTCCGTCACGGTAGCAGGCGGGGCGCAGGCAGATGCTCCCGCGATCGTTCTCAACCGCACCCCGCCCGCGACCATCTCGGGCGTCGTGAGAGCCGCCACCGGAGCCGTCATTGCAGGCGCATCGGTGAGCATCGGGAGCGCCACCTCGACAACCGGTGCAGACGGACGGTTCGAGCTTCAGAATGTGCCAGCTGGTGCCGCAACCATCACTACGAGCGCTCCGCGCTTCGATCAGCGGGTCGAAAGCATCAGCCTAAATGAGGGAGCCAACGTCCACGACGTCGTGTTGCAACATCAAACTCTTTTCACGTACCAGAACCTCGTCGCGTACCTGCCCACAGGAATCCCCGAGTACAAGGCGGCGATCGTCTTTCTGCCCGGCCTGCAAGACC
>DASQBH010000385.1:0-6784 GCA_035635315.1 Longimicrobium sp. | reverse complement strand
TGGGACAGCTCCTGGCGGGCGCGCTCGCGCTCGGACACACGCCCGACACCGATACGTTCGAGTTCGTCACCTTCACCCCGCCCCCGGGGTGGCCGGTGTCGCAGATCGACGGGGGGCGGCGATACACCCGCAGCGAGCCGGACGGCGTCGGGATCATCCAGCTCCTCTCCAGCCGGCCGGCCACCGGCCCCGCGGCCCGGGAGTTCGCCGAGATGTGGCGCGCCCACGCGGAGCCGATCGCCGGCTCCCCTCCCCAGCCCACCGTCGGCAGCGAAGGCGAGGTCACCGTGGCCCTCGGTGCCAGCGAGGCCGCCTCGCAGGGGACGACGGTGCGCGTCGTGGTGGTCACGCTGCTCTGGCGCGGACGGGCGCTGGGCGTCGTGGGGATGGCCACCGGCCCGCGTCGGCAGGGCGAGCTGGAGGCCTTCTTCGGCACCCTGCGCGCCACGCCCTCCGCCGCGCCCGCCCCTGCCCCCGGGCCGGCCGGTCCGAGCGCCGGCGGCGACCTGGGCTTTGCGGTGCCGCCCGGATACGTCCAGCAGCGCAACGGGGACGTGATCGTCCTCACGCCCGCCGCCGCCGGCGAGCGTACGCCGTGCATCTACGGCATCGCGCCGCCGGTGGCGAGCTCCGGGTACCTGGAGGCGGACGCCGAGGCGGCGCTCGTGCAGGTGGTGGTTCCCGGATGGCGCAGGCTGGACGGATATCGCTACGCCATGCGCGGGGTTGCCGCCGCCGGGTGGGAGTACGCCTGGTTCCGGGCCGCCTTCCAGGGGGAGATCGGCGGCCAGCCGCAGGCCGTGAACGCCATGGCCACGGTCCTCCCGGCCGGCGCCGGCCGCGTGCACGTGGTGTGGGGGATGGGGAGCATCAGCCGCTGCCTGCTGGACGACGTGCCCTTCGAGCAGCTCTTCCACAGCCTGCGTCCGGCCGGCTGGACGTCGGACGAAGGCCGGGCGCTGGGGCAGGCCCTGGTGGGCTCATGGCGTTACACCGCGAGCGCCGGCCTGCAGCAGCTCCACTTCCGGGCCGACGGGCGCTATGAGCGCGACCTGGGGACCCGTGCGAGTGTCGGCGTGACGGAGCGCACGTCCGCGACGGCGACGGGGGGCCGGTTCACGCTGCGGGACGGCGCGCTCGTGCTCACGCCGGAACACCGTCCGCAGAGCCCGGACCGCTACCGCGTGCGGCTCTACGACGAGTGGGTCGCGGGCGGCTGGAAGCGCGCCATCGCCCTCCTGGACGAAACCGCCAACCCGCCGCTCGTGGTCCCCTACTATCGCGTCGGCGAGGGTCCCCGGTGACCCCGCGCCGCGGCGACGGCTCCCAGCACCCCTCTTCGCGCAGTGCCCGCGTCGCCTGCGCACCGCTGTAGTCGAACTTGGCCATCTGGCCGATGACGATCGCCCCGGAGCCCAGGATGAGGATGCTCTGCAGGTCGGTGCGCTTGGGCATCTATCGCTACAGTGAGGCGTCTGAGATCGCCACCAGTTGAGTCCATCTTCGGGACAAATTTGTCCCAACCACAGGCGGAGACGCTGGTCAGGCCGGGAAATCTGCGGTTGTGCCACAGGTGGTTTCATGCTGAGATCCAAGGATCGGCAAAGAGGTTAGAATCCCTTTGTGGATCATATGGATTTCGGTGCGGAAGATGCGGGGTGTTCCGGCAGAAGTTGATCTGCAGGACGCCTTATCACGCGTGGTATCTTCTTCACCTTCATCAGGAAACCCACAATGTGCCAATGCTCCGAGAGCAGCCAGGCGCGCGGTGCGTGCGCCACCGAGTTCCAGTACGCCGTGAAAGTCGTCTGCGGCGAAGTTCCGCGGGATGAAAACCAGGACTTTCCCTCGCCCGTCGCTCCCGGCCGGTACTGGACGGCCATCAACATCCACAATCCCACAAAGTGTCACGATGCCCGCTTTCGCTGGAAGGTAGCCATCGCCAACCCGGGCAGGCCCGGCCCGATCTCAGCCTATTCGCGCACCATCACCCTCAGGCCGGATGAGGCGCTGGAACTCGATTGCCAGCAGGTCATGCAGGCGGTGCAGCACCTGGCACCCCGGTTCGTCAAAGGCTACGCGGTTCTGGAGAGTGATATTGAGCTCGACGTGGTGGCCGTCTATACGGGAACGCCCGGACCCTGCGGATCCAACAGCTTTCACACGGAGCGCGTCCGGCCCCGCACCGTGCCGGTGTGCGAAGACCTGGTATTGCCGATTCACACGGGCCTGGCCGACTGGCGCATCATTGCCCCGACGACGGGGTCGGCTGTGGTCGTCAGCCCTCCCAACGGCGGCTGGGGGCCTGCGCCGTTCGGCAGCGCATGGGTCAGCCAGGCCGCTACGGATGGGCAGCAGGGTGCGCCGGTTACACGCAGCTACGAGCTCTGCTTCGACCTGTGCTTTGGATTTGCGGTACCGGCTCCCATCCCCATCCAGGCGCTCGCCGATGGACCGGCGGTGCTGTATTTGAACGGCAACCCGATCGGCAACGTTCCCGGTTGGACTACACCGGCAAATCTGTTCGTCAATCCCGGCTTTTTGCGCGCCGGGCGCAATTGCTTCCGGATCGATGTACCCAACGGAGGCGCAACCGCCAATCCCACGGGCTTCGCCCTTGCGGGCATCGTGCGCATCCTTCGCGGCAAGTGCCCGTGCAGCCCCTCCACGGTCGCACGCACGACTGGCCCGGCCGGGTTCGCCCTGATGAGTGATGCGGAGTTGCCCGACGGCCAGTAGGTATGCTTTAGTGTGTGATGGGCGTACCCGTGGTGGATGAGCGGGTGAGATGAGCGGGTGAACCCGCTGCTGGGAAAGCGATAAGCCCCGTCTCGGTGCCGCTGGCACGCGGTGGATGAATCCGCACCTGCGGCCGCGGGGATCCCGTCGCGCGAGCGCCGGCCCGTCCGCGATGCGGCGAGCCGGCGCGGAAGGATGCGATGCAGTGCCCGTGGTTCACCTGTCAGTCGGCCTACAGTTGTAGGGCCCTCGCGGAGTGTTCCTGGAGTGACTCCGCGCCTGCTCGTGGGCTCTTCGCTCACCGCGGGGCGCCAGGCGGTACCTTCACGGCCCTCCACGTTCCCCCACCGGCGACGCTCCCGCTCATCCCGTCGCCGGTGACCCGGCCGGAGAAGCGGCGGGTCACCGGCCTCCCGTTCACCCGTTCCGTCAGGGTGAAGTCGATCCGCTCCCCCACCAGCCGTCCGCTCACTCCCGGCCCGGTGAAGCGCTGCAACTGCTGCCGGAGCTGCAGCGCAACCCGGCGTCCCTCCGGGGTGGTGAGCGTCCACCTACCCGCCACCTCTCGCAGGCGCAGCTTGCGCGCGATGCCGGGCTGAGCTACGCGGCGCTGCACGCGTGGATCACCGGCATTCGCTCGCCGCGGGCGGGGAGCCTGGTGCAGCTGGCGGAAGGGCTGGAGAGCCGGGCGGATGCGCTGCGGGAGCTGGCGGCGCAGCTCCGGCGCGCGGCGGAGCGGAGGTGATGGCTCGGCCGCGGAACCTGGTTCGCGATGTGCGCGAGTACAGCTTCGCCAATCTGCTCCAGGCGTTGCGGAGCGCGGAATGGCGCACCCATGCGCCGGGACTTTCGCGCGCCGGCGGCATCGGTCTTCTGGGCTGATCCAGGGCGCAGTAGATTCCCCTCCATGACTGCAACGCGCTATCGGGAACACACCCCACCCGCCGTTCTGGCCCCGTTCGTCGACTGCATCTGGACCCTTCGCTCCCAGGCGCCGCTCGACGCGCCGGTGCGGAACCGCGTGCTGCCGGACGGGTGCGTGGACATCATCTTCGACTTCGGCCAGCATTCCGCACGCGCCACCACGGAGCCGCGCCTGCGCAGCTATCTGGTGGGCGCGATGACGCGCGCGGTCACGGTGGACCAGGCCGGGCGAGTGGACATGCTGGCGGTACGGTTCCGGCCAGGTGGGGCATCCGCGTTTCTGCGCGTTCCGCTGGGCGAGGTGACGGATCACGCGGTGGACGTGGACGCGCTGGGGGAGCGGTGGGGCGCGCCCGCATCCCGGATCCACGCGGCGGACTCCGCTGAGGAGCGGATGGCGCTGCTGGAACAGGAGCTCCTGCACCGGCTCCGGAACGCGGAGGATGTGGACGGGACGGCGGCGCACGCGTGGTCGCGGCTGGAGCAGACCGCGGGCGGGCTGAGCGTGCGGCAGATGGCGGGAGAGATGGGGCTCGGGGAGCGCCGCCTGCAGCGGCTCTTTCACGATCACGTGGGCCTCTCGCCCAAGGAGGCGGCCCGCGTCGCACGGTTCCGGACGGCGATCGCGCACATGCTCCGCACGCCGAACCGGCCGCTGGGCCGCATCGCCCTCGACGCCGGCTACTACGACCAGCCGCACTTCAACCGCGAGTTCGCGCGGATGGCCGGCGTCGCGCCCGCAGCGTGGATGCGCGAGCGGGCAGGCTCCGCGCCGCGGCCGGGGGCTGCTTCCGGATGATCCCGGCCGCCCGGCCTCCGGTGCGTGTCGGATTCGTACAAGCGCGGATGCGCGATCCTGTTTAGCATTCAGGTGCCGGCGCGCATTGCACCCCCAATCCGCCGCCGCCGGCATTCTTCAACTCACGGAGATCGTCCGATGCAGCACGCCGAATCCTCGTCCGCCGCGCCCCGCCTCAAGCAGCTCACGCCCGTCATCATCGTGGACGCGGTGGAGCCGTGCCTTCCGTTCTGGACCGATCGCTTCGGCTTCACCGTCGATGCGGAGGTGCCCGGCCCCGACGGCGCGCTCCAGTTCGCCATCCTTTCGCGCGACGGGATCGAGGTGATGTACCAGACGCGGGCCAGCGTCATCGCGGACGACGCCGGCACGGAGGACGAGCTGAACGGACATTCCGTCGGCCTCTTCATCACCGTCGACGACCTCGACGCGGTGGAGCGGGCGCTGGACGGAGCACCAGTCGTAAAGCCGCGGCACCAGACCTTTTACGGCAGCAGCGAGATCTACGTGCGCGAGCCGGGCGGCAACACCGTCGGCTTTGCGCAGATGGGAGCGGAGGCGTAACGGCGCCGTCGCGCGGGGTTGTGGGAGAAACTCCGTGCAGGTTGTGCGGCTCCCTCCCGCTGAGCAACTGAGTTACCGTAACAACGGCGGAAAGCCTCACGAACAGATGTGGAGGCTTCACCTGCACGAACAG
Organism: Longimicrobium sp.; assembly: GCA_035635315.1. Classification (GTDB taxonomy): domain Bacteria; phylum Gemmatimonadota; class Gemmatimonadetes; order Longimicrobiales; family Longimicrobiaceae; genus Longimicrobium. Next base: position 1,625 of record DASQBH010000385.1, on the reverse strand, counting down.
GCAGAACGGCCCGAAAACACGATCCGGCGCGTCCGTACGCACCTTGCCGGGTGCAGCACTTACACGACAGCCGCGGCTCTGCGCCGCCGGGTCGACGTCCACTCCCCCTCCGCGTGAGCCGACCACACACGTTTGCTAGGCCGGCGGATACGGGCCCGCTATCATGCAGGGATCCACCATCCACGCAGCGCCGGCAGGTCCCCACGCGGGAGCTGCCGGCGTTCATCCGCCCAGGATCCACCCCGGAGAGGTTCCCCATGACGGATACGCTGGCCAGTTCCGCGAGAGAAGAGCGCATCGAGACCCACGGCGGGCTCAGCATCCTCGTTCGGTCGTGGCGGCCGGACGTTCCGGCGCGCGCCGTCGTCGCCATCTGCCATGGCGTCAAGTCGCACAGTGGATATTACACCTGGGCCGCCGAGCAGCTGACGCGGGCGGGGTTCGCCGTGTACGCGCTGGACCTGCGCGGCCGCGGCCGGTCCGACGGCCCGCGGCTGTACGTGGACGATATCGGCGAATACCTGGCGGATGTGGACGCACTGCTGGCGCACGCTCGCTCGCGTGAGCCGGGACTGCCGGCCTACCTGTTTGGCCACAGCGCCGGCGGCGTCATCTCGTGCGTCTACACCCTGGAGCACCAGGCGGAGCTGGCGGGGCTCATCTGCGAGAGCTTCGCCTACAGGGTGTATGCGCCCGGCTTCGTGCTCGCCCTGGTCAAGTGGCTCAGCCGCATCGCGCCGCGGCTGCCGGTGCTGCGTCTTAAGACCGCGGACTTCTCCCGCGACCCGGCCGTCGTGCAGGCGATGAAGGACGATCCGCTCGGGGTTCACGGCGAGGCGCAGCCCGCGGCCACGGTGGCGGCGCTGGTGCGCGCCACGGAGCGGCTGGCGCGCGAGTTCCCGCGCATCACCCTCCCGGTGCTCATCCTGCACGGCACTGCAGACCGGGTCACGCGCCCCGAAGGAAGCCGCGAGTTCCACGGCGCGGCGGGATCGGCGGACAAGACGCTCAGGCTGTACGATGGCCACGTGCACGACCTGCTGAGCGACTACGGCCGCGAGCAGGTGATGCGAGACGTCACGGCCTGGCTGGACGCGCACGTCTCCACGGCGTGACGGAGAGATCCCGGTCCGCGTGAGCGAATGGCCCGGCCGCCCGGCCGGGCCGTCCTGCATCCACGGCGCCCTCCCACCCCGCGCATCGCCGCGCGGGACACGGATTTTCGCGGCATTGCCGGCCGGCTCTCCGCGGGGATCTGTAGCTCTGCAGGTCGATGCGCCTGGGCATCGAACGCCCAAATCGTCGTGCGTGCGCGACGATGCTGGTGCGGATAACCCGGGAGATTAGAATGGAAAGCTCGTAGCCGCGCACGCGGCGAAGGGATCAGCCGGGTGACGAGGGGCCGGGCCCGGCTGACCCGGCCGGCGAACCTGCGGACCGGGAAGGCAGCCATGTGGTTGCTGGGACAGCTCCTGGCGGGCGCGCTCGCGCTCGGACACCCCCTCGATACCGACACGTTCGAGTTCGTCACCTTCACCCCGCCTCCGGGGTGGACGATGTCGCTGATCGACGGGGGAAGGCGATACACCCGCAGCGAGCCGGACGGCGTCGGGATCATCCAGCTC
>DASQBH010000384.1:0-2381 GCA_035635315.1 Longimicrobium sp. | reverse complement strand
AAGGCTGGATCCCGTGCGCTTCCGGCGGGCATCGTTGCCGACTGATGATGGGGACGAGCATGAGGGGGGTCTCCTCAAAAAAATTCTCATGGCCCCTCACTGCGTCCGCACCATCCGCGCGACCCGACGTTCCACGCCGATGTCCAACCCGAAACGGGGAAGTACCTCGCCGGCTTCAGGGATGCCGCCGAACGGCGGCTGAACGGCGTTGGCGCACCATCACCCGGCTCGCCCGCAACCAATCGACGAAGAGCCTTTTTCCAATGCCTCGCGGCGTGCGCTGGATGTTTCGTTGATGCAGGACCGGGCGGAGTGTACTGTTCTGCGCAGGACGGAGCCGGCCCACCTTTCCCATCCCGACGAAACAAAGCCCCATGCGGACCACACTCCTGCTGCTCGGCTGCCTGGCCCTGTGCGCCGGCAGCATCGACGCGCAGACGCGCACCCTTACCGGAACCGTGACCAGCACCGCGGGCGAGCCGATCGCGGGCGCCCGGCTGGAAGAGCGCGGGACGTCCAACGCCGCCAGCACCGACGCGGCGGGGCGCTACACCCTGCGCTACGAGGCGCCGGGCGCCGTCATCCGCGTCACGGCGGAGGGGTACCTGGGCCGCGAGCTGGCGGCGGAGGCGGACGGGACGATGGACGTGGTGCTGGGCGGCGTGCTGCTGGAGAGCCTGGTGGTCGTCGGCAGCCGGCGCGCGGACCGCAGCGCCACGGAGACGCCGGTGGCGGTGGACGTGATCCCGCTGGCGGAGGTGGCGGAGCGCTCCGGGCACCTGAACGTGAACCAGCTGCTGCAACACGTGGCGCCCAGCTTCAACGCCAACCGGCAGTCGGGGGCGGACGGCAGCGACCACATCGACCCGGCGGCGCTGCGCGGGCTGGGGCCGGACCAGACGCTGGTGCTCATCAACGGCAAGCGCCGCCACCAGTCGTCGCTCATCAACATCTTCGGGTCGCGGGGGCGCGGCAACACGGGGACGGACCTGAACGCCATCCCCATGGCCGCCATCGAGCGCATCGAGATCCTGCGCGACGGCGCCAGCGCGCAGTACGGCAGCGACGCCATCGCCGGGGTCATCAACATCGTCCTCAAGTCCAGCACCGACGAGCTTTCCGCGTCGCTGGCCACCGGGGTGCGCGACGCCCGCCCGCCCAGCGAGTTCCAGGTGCTGCGCACGGACGAGTGGGACGGGGCCGAGGTGCAGGCGGCGGCCAACTACGGGGTGCGGCTGGGGAGCGGCGGCGGCTTCCTGAACCTGACGGGCGAGTACCTGACGCGCGACAAGACCAACCGCCCCGCGGACCCCGACGTCTTCGACATCTACCGCCGCCAGTTCGGCGACGCGTCGGCGGACAACTTCGCGGGGTTCCTGAACTCGCGCCTTCCGATCGGCCCCAGCACCTCCCTCTACGGCTTTGGCGGGGCCAGCTACCGCCAGACGGACGCCTACGCCTGGACCCGCAGCCCCGATTCGGAGCGCAACGTCCCCGCCATCTACCCCGACGGCTTCGACCCGCGCATCCTCAGCGACGTCACCGACGGCTCGCTCTCCCTGGGGCTGGTGACGGAATGGAGCGGCTGGACGGTGGACCTGAACAACACGTTCGGGATCAACCGGATGGACTACACGGTGGACGGCACCCTGAACGCCTCCATGGGCGCCTCGTCGCCCACCACCTTCGACGCGGGGGGCTTCCAGTTCGGGCAGAACACCACGGGCGTGGGCGCCAGCCGGCTGTTCGACGGCGTGGGCGCGGGGCTGAACCTGGCCTTCGGCGCCGAATTCCGGGTGGACCGCTACGAGATCTTCGCGGGCGAGGAGGGCTCGTGGCGCAACTACGGCGCGCAGGACACGCTGGACGACGGCACCATCATCGACAAGCCGGGCGGGAGCCAGGGCTTCCCGGGGTTCCAGCCCTCCAACGAGCTGGCGGAGACGCGCAGCAACCTGGGCGCGTACGCCGACGCGGAGCTGGACCTGAGCGACCGCGTGACCCTGGGCGCGGCGGCGCGCTACGAGAGCTACAGCGACTTCGGCGGCACGCTCACGGGGCGGCTGGCGGCGCGGGTGGGGATCGCGCCGGGGGTCTCGCTGCGCGGGTCGGTGGGGACGGGGTTCCGCGCGCCGTCGCTGGCGCAGATCTACTTCAACAGCACCTTTACCGACTTCGTGGGCGGGGTGGCGGTGGACAAGCTGATCGCCCGCAACGACAGCGAGATCACCGCGGCACTGGGGATCCCCGCGCTGCAGGAGGAAAAGTCCACCCAGGCCAGCGTGGGCGTCACCGCGCGCTCCGGCCCGTTCACCGCCACGGTGGATGCGTACGTGGTGGACATCGACGACCGCATCGTCCTTACCGGCGCCTTCGAGGAC
>DASQBH010000383.1:0-5835 GCA_035635315.1 Longimicrobium sp. | reverse complement strand
ATCGGCGCTAACCTCGATCACCGCCGGCAGAGCCTGGTTGAACACCGAGCCCAGGTCGAACGCCAGCCACTGCGGGACGACGATGGTCAGCGTGCCCGACTTGCCCTCGCTGGTGGCCGTGATGGTGGCTGTGCCGCCCTTGACGGCCGTCACCGTTCCGATGGAGCTCACGCGGATGATCGTGGTGTCGCTGCTGCTCCAGGTGATCTCGCGGTCGTACAGCTCCTGTCCGCTGGCCCCCCGCAGCTGCGCCTCCAGCGAGCGCGCCTCGCCGGGCTCCATGTCGGCCACGTGGCCCGCCACCCGCACCCACGCCACCGGGTTCGCCTGCGAGGGCGTCACCACGTCGATGGTGGACTGCCCCTGCCGGCCGTCCAGCGTGGCGGTGATGACGGACGTGCCCACCTTGAGCGCTGTGGCGTTGCCGTTGATGTCCACCCGCACCACCGTGGAGTCGCTGCTGGTCCAGGTCACCAGGCGACCGGTGATCACGCCGCCGTTGTGCGTCCGCGCCGTGGCGCTCAGCGCGCGGCTGCTCTGCGGAACCAGCTGCAGCGTCCCGGGCGTGACCTCCACCGACGCCACCTGCGACACGGGATCCACGGGCGCGGGGCCGGGCTTGCCGCCGGGCGTTCCCTCGGTCGGGCCGTCGCCGCACGCGGCGGCGGCGGCCAGGGTCAGCAGCGCGGCCATGCGCCGGGCGCTGGTGAAGCGGAAAGCGCGCGATCTATACATGCTCTCACTCCTGTGAGCGGAAGTCTGGATCTCTATACGGTCAAGCCCGCTGGCGGGCTGGCGAGGAGAAGATGCGGCGCCCGGCATCTGCCGCACATGGGTCGATCTACCTGTAAACATCTCGCGATCGGGCGACACGGAAGTTCTCCGGATCAGGGGGCCGTTGGGGGACCTGCATTTCGTCCTCCGAATAAGGCAAAACCGGGCCCATCATCGCCGTCATGCGCGTAAGATGTTTAGATACAACAACTTAAAAACCGAATGCGATTCGCTTTCTCTTATCGTACTTGTCCCCTTTGCAGGACAAGGAGGCATTCGGCGTGGAGACAGGTAATCTGACCCTTGCGGACGTCGAAAACGGATGGCTCCTCGCGAAAGATCAACGGCGAGGGGTACAGAGGAACAGACAAAAGCCGGAGATGCAGAGGAAGGACGGGGAACGGATTGTCCTCCTTTTTCCTCTGTATCTCTGGCTTTTGTCTGTTCCTCTGTACCCAACCTTTGTCTTTTTCCCCTTGCCGGATCGCACCGCTGGCTACGAAAAAAGGCCGGCCCCGGCGTGAGTGCCGGGGCCGGCCATCAGTCGAAATCGACTGTCCTGATTTTTAGAACGGCAGGCCCATGCGGATGGTGGCGCGCCAGCCGTCTTCGCCGCGGGCGGCGAGCAGGGTGGTGGTCCAGGCGTTGTCGAAGGCGGAGAACCACACGCCGCCGCCGTACGACGTGTGCCACCCTCCCGGCGAGTCGCCGTCCACGAACACGCGCCCGGCATCCGCCAGCAGCAGCGCGCCGGCGTCGCCGCGCACCACGCGCAGGTTGGCGCGGCCAAGGCCCGTCCGCAGCTCCGCGTTCCCCCACACCGACGCGTCGCCGGCAAAGCGGCCGCGCGGATCGCCGCGCAGGCTCCCCATCCCGCCCAGGAACGCCGCCTCCTGCACCGGAAAGTCGCCCCACACCCGTTCGCCCCCGGCGCGCATCGCCAGCGTCGCGCCGAACATCGGCACGTAGGCCGCGCCCTCGCCGCGGGTGCGGGCGAAGGTGCCGTCCACCTCGCCGCTCAGCCCCTGGTGCGCTTCGCCCGCCAGCAGCACCCACCCGCCGCGCCGGGGAAAGGCCGGCGCGTCACGGCGGTCCCAGAAAATGGTCGTCCGCAGCCCACCGGTGGCGTACGCGTCGTCCCCCAGCGGCGCGGCGAGGGCGAACGGCGTCCCCGCGTCCGCGGAGGCGTCGCGCCAGCGCAGCACGGGGCCCACGCCGATCCGCAGACCGGCGACGGGGCGGCTCAGCTCCGCATCCACCGAGACCACGTCCTGCGCCACCAGGTAGTCGTCGCGCGAGCCGGACCCGTCCGTATCGTTCCCATAGCCATGGAAGCGGAATCGGTCGATCTGCGAGGCGCGCGCGTGCACCGTCAGCATCGTCCCATCCGAGCGGTGCGCGGTGCGGCGCCAGTCCAGCGCGGCGCCGGATTCCATCGGTGCGACCTCGACGCGCAGGACGTCGCGGCTGGCGAACGGCGCGCGGCGGAAGCCGTAGCGCGTCCAGGTGGCGCTGGCGCCCACCAGCGCGCCGGCGTCCGTGTAGCCCACCCAGGGCTCGATGGACCGCCCGGCGCCGCGGTCGCGCTCCGCCGGCAGGTTGTCCAGGCGCGGGCCGGCCGCGGGCGGCGTGTACGGACGCACGTCCACCGTGGCGCCGGCGCCGGGCTCGATGCGGTTGGTCCCCTCGCTGTCGTGGAACGCCGTCCGCCGGCCGCCGCGGACGTGCGACGCATCCACCAGCACGTCGTCCCCCGCCCCGCCCACCACGCGCACCAGCGGTCCGCTCTCCGCGTCGCCGTCCACGCGCGCCTCGTCGTCCCCGCCGTACAGGTGCAGGCGGATCTCCTGCGTCTCTCCCGGGATGAAGCGGCGGCGGAAGCTCGACATCCGCACCTCCACGCTGCCGTCCGCCAGGCGGTCGATCCGCACCGTCTCCGCCGCGTCCGTCCCGTGCAGGTCCACCACCTGCGCCAGCTGGCGGTAGAAGGCGTCCGCGGCCTGCGGAAGCGCGTCGCGGCGGGCGCGCAGGGCGGCGGCGATCCGCGCGCCGACCAGGGCGTGGTGCTCCGGCGGCAGGCGGCGCACCGCCTCGTCGATCACCTCGTCCGTCAGCCGCGTGCGCAGGTCGGCCGCGGCAAAGTCCCACGCGGCGCGCGGCAGGTCGCTCAGCAGGTGCCGGTCCAGCAGCTGCGCGCTCTCCGTCAGCGCACTGATCGACGGATACGTCTCCCCGAACGCCACCAGCTTGGGCATCCGCGAGCGCGCCACGTTCAGCAGCACGCCGCCGTGCACCGCGAAGGCGTTGTCGCGGTCGCGGGCGATCGGCCGCCACAGGTGCGATCCATCCGTCCCGTCGTACCGCGCCCAGCGCCACTGGTCGTCGTGGCGGTCCCAGTCGCCCATCACCAGGTCCAGCAGGCGGGCGGACAGGTAGGCGTGGCTGTCCACGCGGTGCTGCGGGCCCTCCCGCAGCCGCTCCAGCAGCGTCTCGCTGCTCGCCACGCGCACCGCGCCCGCGAACGCCGGACCCTCGTCCGCATCTCCCGGGCGCTCCTCGATCGTCCCCAGCACCCCCGCGAAGCCGCCGCGGAAGTCGCCGAGGCGGGCGTCGTCCGGCATCACCACCAGCCGCGGCGGCGCGTGGAGGATCCCCGCCGCGTTCTGCAGCGCCGAGGCGATCAGCACGCCGGCGGGGAGCGCCACGCTCACCTGGTCCTGCACCACGCGGTCGGCCAGGGTGTTCCGCAGGTCGGGATGCAGCCCCTGCGTGGCGTCCTTGTCCAGCGAGCGGAACACGTACTCGCGCCCGTCCGCCCCGCGAAAGCGCAGCGCCTTGGTGCTGAAGTCGCCGCCGGTGCGCGTGGGCGTCAGGCCGCCGGCAAAACGGGCCAGGTCCAGCACCTCCACGGCCACCGGCGTCTGCCACAGCTCGCGCCAGCCGTCGCCCAGCAGCGTGCGGTGCAGGCGGCCGGCCGCGTAGTCGGCGCCGGGGGTGGCGGTGGTGACGGTGGATGCGGACGGAGCGATGCGGGCGGGCTGGGTGTTGACGGCGAGCTGCGCGGGGAGCGCGGCGGGCGCCAGCGCGGCGAGCATTCCCAGCCGGACGATGGCAGTGCGGTTCATGGTGCGCGTCCTGGTTTCCGAGGGGGCCGGAACGGTGCCAGTGGGCACCGGGAGCCTTCGCGTCCCAGGATGCGTTTCAAACCGGCGGAACGCGCGGGTCGATTGACCGGGGTCGGTTGACCCGGGTCGATCGACTCATGTGGTGAAGGGGTGCGAAAGGTATCCTGTCGCTCACCGGGGCACGGCGCCCCCTGAATCCTATCGATGCCCGGTGACGGGCTGCACCACATACAGGACGGACCTCATGCGATACAACCACTGGACGACGCTCGCGGCGGCGATGGTCTTCATCAACGCGGCCTGCACGGTGGACCAGGCGGCGGACGAGAGCCGCGGCACCCGCGAGGCCTACGCGCAGACCCCCGCCGCCGCGCCCAACCTGGTGACGGTGACGGCGAACGAGTACGCGTTCGCCGCGCCGGCCAGCATTCCGGCGGGGCTCACCACGGTGCGGCTGGTGAACCAGGGCAAGGAGATGCACCACGTGCAGCTCGTCCGCCTGGACCCGGGCCACACGGTCGCCGAGCTGCTGGAGCTGGCCAAGAGCGAGGGCGAGCCGATCCCCGCGTGGGCCAGGTTCGTCGGCGGCCCCAACGTGCACGCGCCGGGCGCGCACAGCGAGACCACCGTGGAGCTGCCCGCCGGCGAGTACGCGCTGGTCTGCTTCATCCCCTCGCCCGACGGCGTGCCGCACATCGCCAAGGGGATGGTCAAGCCGCTCACCGTCACCCCCGCCTCGGTCGAGGCGCAGGCCCCCGCGGCCGACGTGCGGCTGACGCTTACGGACTACGCGTTCAACATCGCACCCGAGCTTACCGCCGGGCGGCACACCCTGCAGGTGACCAACGCCGCCGCCCAGCCGCACGAGTTCGTGCTGATGCGCCTGGCGCCGGGCAAGACCGCGCAGGACGTCCTGGCCTGGGTGCAGGCGATGCAGGGCCCGCCGCCGGCCACGCCCATGGGCGGCACCTCGTTCCTGAGCGCGGGCGAGAGCAACCTGATGACGGCCGACTTCGAGGCCGGCGAGTACGCGCTGCTCTGCTTCGTGCCGGACGCAAAGGACGGCAAGCCGCACGTGGCGCACGGGATGGTGCGGCAGATCACCGTCCGCTGACGGACGGGCGCGCCGCGGGTCCGCCCGCGGCGCGCCGGCGGTCGTGATGGTGTGATGGTGTGATGGGACGGAGACGGAGCCGGAAGACGGAACACGACGCGAACTATCATCTACCAGGAGATCGACCGATGCCTTCCCTGCGCACCCTGTTCCGCGGCTCCCGCCCCGCCCCCGTTCCCGCGGTCGACACGTCGGCCGACGACGCCGCGGACGCCATGCTGGAGATCTCGTCCGCGTTGATGTTCGCGCTGGAGAAGCGCAGCGACGAGCTGGACCTGGCCGGGCACGCCGCGCGGGTGGCAAAGCTGGCGGACCGCCTGGCCGCCAACCACGGCGTGAGCGACGAGATGCGGGCGGCACTGCGGCAGGCGGCACTGCTGCACGAGGTGGGGATGATCGGCGTGCCGCGCGGGCTGCTGCACAAGCCGGAGCCGCTGACGGCGGAGGAGCTGGCGCGGGTGCACGCGCAGGCGGAGTTCGCGGCGCAGGTCGCGGCGGCCACCTGCGGCCACCTGCCGGCCACCCTCATCCGCCACCAGTACGACGACGAGCCCACCCTGCGCCGCGAGCTGGGCGAGGGATCGGATGCGTACCTGCTCACCCTGTTCCTGCGCTCCGCGGACGTGGCCGACGTCATCTCCCGCGCCGGCATCCGCCCGGCCCCCGCCGACCAGGACCTGCACCGGGTCCGCGAAGGCGACGCGCTGCGGATGGAAGGCGCCAGCGCGGAGGCCTTCGCGGCGGCGATGGCGGCGTAGGGCGTCCTCCCGATAGTTCCGCGCGAGGGGCACGCCCCCTCCGCTCGCTCAGGCTCGCACCTCC
>DASQBH010000382.1:0-9712 GCA_035635315.1 Longimicrobium sp. | reverse complement strand
AGCTCCTTGACCGCGCGCTTTGGATCGCCCGAGGCGATGGCCGTCCAGCCGCGCTCCACGTAGGTGCTGCTGCCGATGTGGTCGCTGACGATGGTCTGCTGCTGCGCGGGCTGCGCAGCCGGGGCGGGAAGCGCCTTGTAGCGGTCGACGAGGCCCCGGATGCGCTCCTTGAGCGCCGTGAGCCCCTCGATGGCGGATTCCGTCTCGCGGAAAAAGCCCACGATCTCCGTGCGAAGGGACTCGCGGTCCCCCGCCCCGGCGCCTTCCAGCCGGGCGTCGATGGCGGCGTAGCGCTCCTCCAGCGCCTGCAGCAGCTCCTGCGAGGTCATGCCCCGTCCGCCGCTCCGCCCTCGGCCGCGGGGACCAGCTCCGCCCCCTCCAGCGCGATGCGCTCTTCGCTGCTGAGGATGCGCTCCAGGTCCAGCAGGATCACCAGTCGCGCCTCCAGCCGCACGATGCCGCGCACGAACTCCGCCGCCAGGCCGCGGATGTACGCGGGCGAAGGGGAGATGCTGGTCTCCGGCGCGCGCAGCACCTCCGTCACGCTGTCCACCACCAGCCCCAGCCGCTCGCCGGAATATTCGACGAGGACGATGCGGGTGTCGTCGTCGAAGGCGAACTCCTTTACCTCGAACCGGCGCCGCAGGTCGATGACGGGGACCACGGACCCGCGCACGTCCAGCACCCCCTCCACGAAGGCGGGGGCCCGCGGCACCGGGGTCACGCCCTGGTAGCGCAGGATCTCGTGCACGGCGAACACGTCCAGCCCGAACTCCTCGCCGCCGACCTTGAAGGTGACCAGCTGCACCTGCGGCACCGTCGCCTGCCTGACGTTTCTCATCGTTCCGCGTTGTCCAGTGTGGTGCGCTCGCCGAGGATCTCCGCGAGGTCGATCAGGGTCACCAGCCGGTCTTCCATCCGCGCCACGCACACCACGTACGCGTCGCGGTCGCCGCCGGTGTGCGGCGCGGGGCGCACACACTCCGCCGGCACGTCCAGCACCTCGTGCACCGCGTCCACCGCAACGCCCACGCGCCCCTCGCCCAGGGTCACGACCAGGATGGACGGCGTCTTCGCCGTGTCCAGCGCCACGCTGAGCGCCGGGGCCACGTCCATCACCGGCACCATCTCGCCGCGCAGCATCAGCACGCCCAGCAGATGGGACGGCATGTCGGGGAGGGGCTGGATCGTCCGCTTCGTAACCACTTCTTCGACGAGCCGGATGTCGCAGCCGTGCAGCTCGCCGCCCAGGCGAAAGGTGACGGCCTGCGCGCCCTCGCCGCGGTCGATGAGGGTGCGAAAGTCCAGGCCGGAGGGTGCGGAAGGCGCGTTCACGGGTTCTCTCCCACGGGCGCGAGCGAAACGGCGGCGCGCGCGTCGATCTCACGCTCGATGCCGCCGTGGATCTCGTCCAGCGGCAGCACGGTGTCGGCGATCTTCGCCGCGGCGGCGGGCATGCCGTAGATGACGGAGGATGCCTTGTCCTGCGCGATGCCGTAGCCGCCGGACTCCACGATGTCGCGCAGCCCCTCCGCGCCGTCCTTGCCCATCCCGGTCAGCACCACGCCCACCACGCGGGCGCCGAACGCCTCCGCCACGCTGCGAAAGAGCGGGTCCGCGGCGGGGCGCACGCCCCAGATGGTGGGCTCCTGGTCCAGCGTGATGCGCACCTCGCCGCCTTCGCGCACCACGCGCATGTGCCAGTCGCCGGGGGCCAGATAGACGTGGTCGGGACGGACGACGTCCCCCTCCGCGGCCTCGACCACGCGCAGGCCGCTCATCCCGTCCAGCCGCTCGGCAAAGGAGCGGGTAAAGCGCGGCGGCATGTGCTGCACGATCAGGACGGCGGCGCCCAGCGGGACGCGCAGCCGCGGCACCAGCTCCGTCAGCGCCCGCGGCCCGCCCGTGGACGCCGCGATCACCACCGCCGTCTCCGCCGACCGTCCGGTGTGCGCGACACGCGCCGGCGGCTCCGGCGGGGCCAGCGCGCGCTTGCGCCTGCGCGGCGGGGCCAGGACCGACTCCGCCGGCGCCGCATCCACCGAAGCCGCGGATTCCCCATCCACCGAAACCGGCGGCGGCGCGGAGGGGCGGCGGACGCGGACGGGGAGGACCGCCAGGTTGGCCGTGGACGCGGCGCGCAGGGCCTGCAGCAGCCGGTCGGCGACCGTGTCCAGGTTGAGCGAGATGGTGCCGGACGGCTTGGCGACGAAGTCCACCGCGCCGTAGTCCAGCGCCCGCATGGTCGCGTCCCCGCCCTCCGTGGTGTACGCGGAGAGCATGACGACGGGGCGCGGCGTCTCGCTCATGATGTAGCCCAGCGCGGAGAGGCCGTCCAGCCCGGGCATCTCCACGTCCATCGTCACCAGGTCCGGCTCCAGCTGGTGCACCTTGCGCAGCGCGTCGTTGCCGTCGCGCGCGGTGCCCACCACGCGGAACTCGTCGGTGCTGGACAGGATGTCGCTGATGACGCGGCGCATGAACGCGCTGTCGTCCACCACCAGCACGGTGTGGGGGCGCGTGCGCTCCGTGCGCTCAGAGAACGACATCTGCCTTCCCCACCGAGCTCACCGTCGTCTTGCCCGCGCCCACGTAGAAGCGGACCGAGCGCCCGTAGTCGCCGCCCACGTCCTCGGCGACGATGGGGATCCCCGCCTGCTCCAGCGCCTGTTTGGAGGCGATGACGTTGCGGGCGCCCATGTTCAGCGAGCCGGGAACCATCAGCGTCTGGAACATGGCGGCGCCGCCCACCAGCCGCGCCTTGAGCCGCCCCGGCCGCGCGCCCAGCCGCGCCATCTCCTGCACCAGCGCGGGGACGGCCGTCGTGGCGAACTTGCTGGCGTTCCCCTGGTCGCGCGACAGCGCGGGCTCGGGGAGAAGGACGTGCGCCAGCCCGCCCACCCGCGCCTCGGCGTCGTGCAGCAGGATGGCCACGCACGAGCCCAGCCCCAGCGTGACCAGGGTGTCGTCCGCGCCGCCCACGGCGGCCTGCGCCACCTTTACGTAGGTTGCCCCGTTGGACTTGCTCATGCCGGCCTGCGAAAGATCCGCTCGCGGTTGTTCACCGGGCGAAAGAGCAGGCGCGCCTCGCCGATCAACGTCTCCACCTTTCCCATCACCAGGTACCCGCCGGGGGCGAGCGCGTCGTAGAACTGCTTGAACAGCCGCTCCTGGATCTCGCGGTCGAAGTAGATCACCACGTTGCGGCAAAAGATCAGGTCCTGCCCGCGCAGCGCGTCGCCCGAGATCAGGTCGCGCCGCTCGAAGGTAACGCCGGGCCGCGCCTCGGGGCGCACCGTCCACGGCGGGCCGCCGGTGAACCAGCGGTCGCGCACGCGGGGCGGCGTTTCCGTCATCGACAGGTCCGGGTACTCGCCCTTGCGCGCCGCGTCCAGGCTGCGCCGGTCGATGTCCGTCCCCGTGATCTGGATGCGCGACGCCTCCGCCGACCGCCCCTGCTTCTCCAGCCACTCGCGCATCAAAATCGAGCAGGTGTACGCCTCTTCCCCGCTTGCCGAACCCGCGCTCCACACCTTGACCGGGCCGGGCCGGTCGAAGAGGGCCGGGAGTACGTTCTGCTCCACCGCCTGCCACGTCTCCAGGTTGCGAAAGAACTTGGTGACGTTGATGGTGAGCGTGTCCAGCAGGTGGTCGTACTCCGCCGGATCGTGGTCCAGCAGGGCGCCGTACTCCTGGAACGTCTTCTGCCCCCGCGCCCGCATGCGCACCGCGATGCGCCGGCGCAAACACTTCTCCTTGTACCACTTGCAGTTGAAGCCGCGGTCCTGCTCGATCTTGCGCTTCAGCTTCTCCAGCTCCTCGTCGTCGCCCTCCATCTGCAGGGAGAAGGCGGGGAACACGGGCGGTACGGAGCCGCGGAACGGGGGACGATCATCCTGCCCCGTCATCGCAGCACGCTCTCCACCAGCTCCAGGTTCGTCCGGACGACGCTGTTGCGCGGATTGATCTCCAGCGCCTTGCGCCATAGCTCCACCGCCTGGGTGCGCTCCATCCGCTTGTAGTGGATGTTCCCCATCCGGAAGTACACGTCGTCGCCCAGCCGCGGGTTCAGCCGCACGGCGCGGCCGTAGCACTCCGCCGCCTCGTCGTACGCGCCGCGGCGATAGAGGGCGTCGCCCAGCGCCTTGAAGGTCTGCGGCAGGTCGCCGTCCTCCTCCGTCGACCTCCGATACATGGCCTCCGCCTGCTCCCAGTCGCCCTTGCGCTCCAGCACGGCGCCCTGGTGCAGGTAGATGGCGGCCGCGTGCGGGTGCCGCTCGATCCCCTCATCCCCCGTCCGCAGCGCCGCCTCCACGTTCCCCGACGACGCCTCGCAGAGCAGCGCGAACGCGTAGTACGCGGCCGACGGGCGGCCGCTCCCCAGCGCCTCGCGGTAGGCGGCGAAGCCCTCCGCCGCCGCGTGCACCTCGCCCAGCTTGAGGAGGAGGATGGCGCGCGAGAGCAGCACCTGCGGCCGCCTGGGCGCCAGCTTGGCCGCCTCGTCCGCCGCGAAGCGCGCGTCCGCCATCCGCCCCAGCCGCTCCAGCGCCAGGGACATGGCGTGAAAGACGGAGGCGCGCGCCCCGCCCAGTTCCACGACCTCCTTCAGGTACCGCAGCGCGAAGCGGTCGTCGCCCTTCCGGAGTCCGATCAGCGCCAGGTGGAAGCGGGCATCGAGATTCCGGGGCTGCAGCTCGGCCACGCGGCGGAATTCGCGCGTCGCCTCGTCGTACATCCCCGTCTTGTAGAAGGCGATCCCCAGGTTGCGGTGCTCGTCGATGCGCGCCTGGGGCACCTCCTTGACCTGCGCCTGCCGCCGGCCGACCGGATGCGCGAACCCGGCCTGGATCAGCCCGAAGAGCGCCTTGCCCACGTCGAACTCCACCATCCCGCTCTCGTCGATCAGCTCCTGCACCGTCCGCTTGCCGTCGGTCAGCGGGATGATGCGCTGCTGCTCATCCGAAAGCTCCAGCCCCGCCATCGGCTTGGACCGGTCGATCTCGAAGACCAGGTCCAGCGAGGGGATCTTCTTCTCGATCAGGCTCCACTCGTCGATGCGGCGGGCGCCTTCGAGAAGCAGGTTCTCGGGGTTGATGGAGACGCGCATCGCCCCCTCCTCCGGGCGCTGCTCGGCCTCGAAGTAGAAGGAGCCCTGCGACCAGGTGAAGAGGTAGTAGACCGCCTCTTCGATCTGGATGCGGATGTACTGCTCCAGCTGGTCGCGGGTGATGGCGCCGCGGCGGATGAGGATCTCGCCCAGGCGGCTCTTGGCCGGATCGCGCGCCTGGTCGTCGATCGCGTCCGTGAGCTGCTGCGACTGGATGAGCCCGTTCTTTACCAGCAGGTCGCCCAGCCGGTCGCGCCGGTTGACGATGCTGGCGTAGGTGATGCGCCCGCGCTCGAAGAAGATGTAGCCGAAGTTGCTGCGGTCCGTCAGCGACAGGCAGCCGGTCTTCTGCCCCATCGCCAGCAGCTGCAGCACGTCGGGAAGGCTGGCTTCCTTGAGGTTTCCCTTGATCGCCATGTCAGGCCAGCTCCTCGATCAGGCGATCCTCGAGGGCCAGCCAGTCCCACGCCGCCTTTTCGGGGTTGAAGTACCAGCGGTCCACCTGCGGCTGCGCCTTGATGGCCTCTTCCGCCTTGCGCGCCGCGGCCGCTTTGGCGGAGACGAGCAGCGCCTCCGCCTCGCCGACGCGATCGGGATCGGCAAGGAGCGGCGATCGGGCGGAGTCGGAGCGCATGGTCTCCAGCTCGCCGCGGATGGCGCGCAGCTTCTCCACGTCCACGGCAAAGGCGTCCAGGACGGCGTCCACGTCGGGGGCGGTGTCGGCATCCAGCGCGGCCTCGAGCCGGCGGGTGCGCACGCCCTCGCCCTCCCAGCGCAGGATGGCCTCCGCCAGCCGCTTGCGCCACGGCGCCGTCTCCACGATCTCCTCGACCGTGGCGGTGATGTCGTTGAGGAAGGCGCTGAACTCGTCCGGCGTGTGCGCCGCCGGCTCCGGCTGGTTGAGCGCCGCCACCTCGTGCGCGCTCAGGGTGCCGCCGCGCTCCGTCTGCGCCGCGCCCACCCGCTCCACCGCCTGCACCAGCCCCGCCGCGTCGGCCACCGGCAGCCGCGCGATCTCCGCCGCGGCGCCGTCGCCGAGCGTGATGCCGCGCTGGTCCGCCGCGCGCCGGGCGATCTCCTGCCGCGAGTGGTCGCCCTCGTCCGTGGCGGGGGGAAGGTCCACCGCCAGCCCGCGGACAAAGCGGGCGCGCAGGTCGGGCTCGATCCCCGGCAGGTCGGCGGAGGCGGACTCGCCGGCCAGGACGATCTGCGCCGTCCACTCCAGCTCGTCCCACAGCGCCAGCAGCTCCTGCTGGGTGCGTGCCTTGCCGGCCAGGGCGTGCACCTCGTCCAGCAGCACCAGCTCCGCCTCCAGCAGCTCGTCGCGCAGCCCTTCCATGGACCCGCTCCCCACCGCCGCCGACACGCGGTCCACCAGGCTGTCGGCCGTCAGGTAGAGGATGCGCAGGTCGGGGCGAACGGCCTGCGCCAGCGCGCCCACGGCCTGCAGCAGGTGCGTCTTGCCGCTGCCGCGGGCCCCGTGGATGAAGAGCGGGTTGTATGCGGTACGCGGGGCCTCGGCCACACGGCGCGCGGCGGCCGCGGCCATCCGGTTGCCGGGGCCGACGACGAACGTCTCGAAGGTAAAGCGCGGGTCCTGCTGAAAGATCATGTTGGCGGTGGAAAAGGGCTTTCTAACCTAATCGTGTGTCCCGTCCGGCGCGAGGCGGGGGGCGGATGTGCTTCGACGGGCTCCGCGGTCCGCCCCCTCCGGGCTCGTAAACCTCGCCCACCTCCCCCAAAACTGCTGGGGGAGGTTGATGCGGCGGAAGATACCCGGCTCGACGAAGGGCATCGAACTGCGTCCGCGGGGTGCCCCTCCCCCGGCCCCTCCCCGCTCGTTCCTCGCGGAGAGGGGAGAATTCGATCGCGCTCCGGCAGGTGCGTCGCACCTCCCTCCCCCGCGCAGTTTGCGGGGGAGGGCCGGGGAGGGGGGCGACTCACCATCTCGCACAACGCTCTCCGACGACGCTCCACCCCTCGCCCCACACCCAACCTCCCCCAGCAGTTTTGGGGGAGGTTGGCCGGTGGTGCCGGCCCGGAGGGGGCGGACTCCGAACCGTCCGCAACGCCCCGCACCCCCCAGCCGTTTATCCCCTCTCCCGCGCGGTTTGCGGGAGAGGGCAGGCGAGGAACGAGCCGGGGAGGGTCCCGACGCATGCACCCTCCCCCGCCCTGCGCGGAAGAGGGTGCGAGATCCCCGCCCGTGCGCGGGCCGTCCCTGTAACCTGTCCCCTGTAACCTGTCCCCCCGCCGGCCTACTCCGCCGCCGCTTCCGTCACGCTGCGGCCAAAGCGCTGCGAAAGGCGGCGCAGCACCAGCTCGCTGATCCCCTTGAGCGTGTCGAAGACGCCGATCCCCCCCAGCGCCTGCGCCTCGAAGCGCGGCAGGTCGCGGTAGTTGAGCAGGTCGTCCATCTCCTCCAGGTCCATCACGTCGGGCAGGTCGCGCTTGTTGTACTGCAGCACGATGGGGATCGTCCGCGGGTCCACCCCCTGCTCCAGCAGGTTCACCTGCAGGTTGCGGAAGCTCTCCACGTTCTCGTCGCGCTGCGCCCGCTGGCTGTCGGCCACGAACACCACGCCGTCGGCGCCCTGCAGCACCAGCTTGCGGGTGGCGTCGTAGTACACCTGGCCCGGCACCGTGTATAGCTGGAACCGCGTCTGGAACCCCGAGATCGTTCCCAGGTCCAGCGGAAGGAAGTCGAAGAACAGCGTACGGTCCGTCTCGGTGGCGAGCGACACCATGCGCCCGCGCCGGTCCTCGGGCACCTGGCCGTGGATGTACTGCAGGTTCGTCGTCTTTCCGCTGCGCCCCGGACCGTAGTACACGATCTTGGACGTGATCTCGCGGGTGCTGTAGTTGACCAGCGACATATGCCTCTAACAGTCAGGCGGACGTGCCGCCGAACAGGTTCTCCAGCCCGGCCTCAAGGTCCTTCTCGAACGCCCGCGCATCCGCCGTGGGCCGCACTTCGCTCCACCCCGGCAGCTCCGCCACCTGCGCGGTGAACTGGCCGAAGAACACCTGCACCAGCCCGATGGACGAGTCTTCGCCGAACACCGCGATCACGATCAGGTTCTCGGCCGGGGTGCGAAAGGGGCCGATGAACACCTGCGCCTGCGTGCCGCCCTGGTGCAGGTGCCCGAACCCCCCCATCCCCAGCAGCTCCGCCAGCGCGCGGGACGACGCGTGGATGCCGGCGCCCAGCGCGGCCACCCCCATCACGTCCAGCGCCCGCGCGAACCCCCGCTGCGCCAGCACCTGGCCGCTCTCGTTGATCAGCAGCACCAGCCGCAGCCCGGCTTCGCGGACGAACCGCTCCACCGGCGCTTCCAGCGCGCCGACGAACTCCGCCAGGTCGCCGCGCCTCATCCCAGCGCCTCGACCACCCGCTGCGCCTCCAGCCGCACCAGCCCCACGTTCACCCAGCTCTCGGCGATCACCACCAGCAGCAGGTCGCCCAGTTGCGGCGGCGCGGCGGCGAACAGCAGGCCGTCCTCGCCCTCCACCTGAAGGTAGCTCGCGCTGCCGAACTCCGCCGCCTGCACGGAGCGCCGCGCCCGGCGAAAGAGGGCGGCCACCAGCGCCGCGGCCGCCGGGCCGGGGACCCCCACCATCAGGTCCTCTTCCACGATCAGCCCGTCCTCCACCGCGACGACCATCGATCCCCGGACGCCGGTGATGCGGTTCACCCGCCCCAGCATCTCGCCGTACGCGCTCACGCCCCGCCTCCCGCGCCAAGGAAGCGCAGCGCCGCGTCCCGCGCCCGGCCGGCCACGCGCAGCGTCCACCCCGTGGGCACCTCGCGCCGCCCCGCGACGGCGATCATCCCCTCCCCGGCGGGGGCCAGGCGCACGACGGCCTCCGGCGTCTCGACCAGGATCCCCTTCCACGCGCCCAGCCCCAGGTGCGCCAGCGCGCGCCCCGCCTCCGACGACGCGCCGGAAAGGACGGCGGCCACCTCCGGCCCGCGGTCCGTGCCGCCGACCGTCATCCGCCCCGCGAGCACGAAGCCCTGGTCGTCCAGCAGCACCGCGCCCACGATCCCCCGCTCCGCGCCCAGCGCGTCGAACTCCGTCCCCACCGCGTCGAAGTGCGTCCCATCCACCGAAGCCGCCGCCGGGGCGGCCGGTGCGGGCACGGTGGATGCCGATCCCGCCGCGGCGGCCGGCGCCTGTGCCACGGGAGCGGGCGGCGGCGGGGCGGGACGGGCGGATGCGCGGGATGTGCCGCCACCCTTCGACTTGGACCACGCGTCTTCCAGCGCGTCGCGCACCTCCTGGTCGAAGGCGTCGTTCGCCAGCGACTGCTCCAGGTGGCGGACGGCGACGGCGTGGTCGCCCCGCGCGTAGGCGTTCAGGCCGATCTCGCGCCGCGAGCCGGCGTGGTCGGGGTCCAGCGCCAGGGCGATGTCCCACTCGTCGAACGCCTTGAGGTCCTCGCCCCCCTCGCGGTACAGCAGCCCCAGGAGGTAGTGCGCCTCCACGTGGTCCGGGTGCTTCTCCAGCCCGCGGATGCACAGCTTGAGCGCGGCGTCGCGGCGCCCCTGCTCCTGGTACGCCCGGGCCAGCGGCAGAAACGAGAGGCTGGCGGGGTCCGCCC
>DASQBH010000381.1:0-5571 GCA_035635315.1 Longimicrobium sp. | reverse complement strand
TGCTGGGCGAGCGGCTGCGGCGGCGCGAGGTGCTGAGCGTCGTCGTGAGCATGGTCGGCGTGCTGGTGATGATGCGGCCGTCGTTCCTGTTCGGCGGGGGCACGGCGCTGGAGCCGGTGACGGTGGGGATCGGCCTGGCGGGCGCCATGTGCAGCGCCATGGCGTACGTCACCGTGCGCAAGCTGGGCGCGACGGAGCACGCGTCGGTCATCGTGTTCTACTTCTCGCTCATCTCCATCTTTGCCGCCCTCCCCACGGCCCTCCCCGGCGCGCTGTGGCCCACGCCCATGGAGTGGCTGGTGCTGCTGGGCATCGGCGTGTCGACGCAGCTGGGGCAGATCGCCATCACCAACGGCCTGCGCCTGGAGCGCGCCGGCCCCGCCACGGCCACCGCCTACCTGCAGATCGTCTTCGCCGGCACCTGGGGCATCCTGTTCTTTGCCGAGGTGCCGGACTGGGGGACGGTGGCGGGCGCCGCGCTGATCGTGGGGAGCACGCTGGCGCTGGCGCGAGGGAAGAAGGTGAAGGGGTGATGGGGTGATGGGGTGAGATAGTGCTTGCCCCGGACCGCGTCTGCGACGCGGGGGCCCTCTCCCCCGACGGCCTTTTTGCTCGTTCCTCGCAATGGCCGTCGTACCCCTCCCCCAAACTGCGGGGGAGGGGTGGAGCGAACGTTGAGCCTGGTCGTGCGGGAGCGAATTCTCCCCTCTCCGTGAGGAACGAACGGGGAGGGGCCGGGGGAGGGGCACCCCGCGGACGCAGTTCGATGGTGTTCGAAGCGCTACGAGCTTACGGCGACGACCCGGGCCCCAGCGCCTCCTCCGCCGCCGGCAGCGCCAGGCGCGCCCATTCTGCGTAGGCGCGGCCGGAGGGGTGCAGGCCGTCGGACACCAGGAACGCCGGGTCCGCGCCGGCCGCGCGGCTCTGCGGGGCGACGTCCACCCAGTGCGCGCCGGCACGCCGCGCCTCGTCGCGGTTGATGGCGTTGTACGCGTCGATCTCAGCCGCGACCTGCGCGCGGTCGCGTCCGTCCGCGAACGGGGTGACGCCCCAGTCGGGGATCGACAGCACGATCACCCGCCGCGCATCCCCGCCCGCGAAGCCGATCGCGCGCCGCAGGAGCCCCACGAACTCCGCGCGGTACTCCTCCGCGTCCCGCCCGCGGTACTGGTTGTTCACGCCGATCAGCAGCGTCACCAGCGCGTACGGCCCCCGCGGATCGGCGTCGTCGATGGCGGCGGAAAGCTCGTCCGTCGTCCAGCCGGTGCGCGCGATGATCTGCGGATCGGCGACGTCCACCCCGCGCTCCCGCAGCAGCCCGGCGAGCTGCACCGGCCACCGCTCCGCCTCGTCCACCCCCTCGCCGATCGTATACGAATCGCCCAGCGCCAGGAATCGCATCTCCCCCGCCCCTCCGCCGTTCCGTGGTTCCCCCGGCCGCGCGCACGCCGCCAGCGCGAGCAGCAGCCACCAAAGTTTCCAATTCATGAGATGATGATGATGCCGTTCACCCGCATAATCCGCCAGAGAAAAAAGGATTGGCATTCCGATCCCGTCATACGTATACTGCGCGGGTAAACCTTCGTTTCATCCCCGCCCATTCCCCAATTCTCCCATGTCCCAGGATTTTCGCGCCGCACTCGTCGCCCACGCTCAGGTCGCTCTGGATCGCGCCGGACGCGCGCAGTCGGAGGCGGCCACGCAGCAATACCTGATCATTCCGTTCATTCAGCTTCTCGGCTACGACCCTCTGGATCCCGACGAGGTGATCCCCGAGGCGCACGCTTCGTTCTCCGACAAGTTCAAGAATCGGGTCGATTACGCCATCTGCCAGAACGGGCAGCCGGTCATCGCGATCGAGTGCAAGAAGGTGGGGACGCTGAACGAAGCAAACCGTGGAGAGCTGAAGGGCTACTTCAACGCAGTCCCCACGGTAAAGCTCGGGATTCTTACGGACGGGCTCAACTACCAGCTCTACACCGATACGGGGCTGGAAAACATGATGGATGACGAACCTTTCGCCGTCATCGATCTGAACGAAGTAGCCCGCGAACAGGTGCGCGATACGGAGCTGGATGCGCTGAGCCGGCTCCGGAAGGGCACCTTCGACCCCGCGAACGTGGGCGCCGACGCTCGCCGGAAGATCTACCTGGGCACCTACGTGGAAGTGCTGAACCGCACCCTTTCCGAGCCCGACGAGCGCTTCGTGCGAACGTTGCTGGACATGGCCAACATCGACGGACGCCGCACCACGCGAATGATCGAGGAGCACACGCCCATCGTGCGCGACGCGGCGCAGGCGCTTCTCGACCGCCTGATCCTCGCGCGGGTCGGCTTCGCGGATCGAAAG
The DNA here is from genome assembly GCA_035635315.1 of Longimicrobium sp. Lineage (GTDB taxonomy): Bacteria > Gemmatimonadota > Gemmatimonadetes > Longimicrobiales > Longimicrobiaceae > Longimicrobium. The sequence goes on along the minus strand of DASQBH010000381.1, from coordinate 3,221 downwards.
GACCTGGTGAAGGTGCCCTCCGAAGCCGCGGCGGCAACGCCTCCGGCAGCCGAAGCGCCGCCTGCGGAAGCTGCGCCCGGAGAAAGTGGCGTCGTGACCACCGAGACGGAGCTGGAGGTGTTCGATTACGTCCGGCGCCGGCTGCCGTTCCTGATCGCGGGAGACGAGGAATTGTACCAGCGGCTCAACCACCTGCGGCCCGTGGACTACAAGACGGTGTTCTCCGTCTACTACAAGCAGGAACGCAAGGGCAAGCTGTTCAACTTCTGGGAGGGCAAGGAACCACGCTACCGTTTCGAGTTCGTCGCACTTGGTGCCGGCAATCAGATCCAGACCGACAACCTGTCCGACATCGACGCAAGCCTCCTCGCCTCATTCAGGCAGCGCGTTCAGGAACTCGGCTGAGAAAGCAGCGCAAACGATCGTGAGCCCCGGCACGGAGTGATCCGGCCGGGGCTCGATCGTCCAATCCATCAGCCGGATTCACTCCGGAATGGTCACGAACACGCGGCCATCGTCCACGCGCGTCTCGAAGGTCTGCAGGGGCTCGGTGGCGGGGAGGCCGGTGGCGCGGCCGGTGCAGACGTCATAGGTGGCGCCGTGCCAGTTGCAGACGAGCGTATTGCCGTCCACCTCGCCGCCGTCCAGCGGCAGGTCCTCGTGGGTGCACATCCCCTGCAGCGCGTAGATCTCGCCCTCCACGTTGCACAGCACGATCTCGCGCCCGCCCACCACGTACTCGCGCGCTTCGGCTTCGGGAATGTCGCCGATGGGCGCAACGTCGTATTCCGGCATTCAGCTCCTTGTCGTTTCGCAGATGGGTTGAACCGGGCCGGAAGATGCGCGCGCCCGGCACGCGTCAGCAAGACCGCGCGTCGTCAGCTCCCGCGCTCGCGCAGGGCGCGGCGGCGCAGCCAGACGGCCACGCCGGCGCCCATCAGCGCGACCAGCGTGGCCCCGATCAGCACGCCGTGGCGCTCCATGAACGGCTCGTACGCGTGCGATGCAGCCATGTCGCACTCGCCCGCCCTGTAGTCGTAGCTGCCGCCCTGCTCCAGGCATGCATCCACCGCCCGCGTCTCCCGCAGCGATACGAACGCGAGCGGGACCAGGATGAGCAGCAGCAGCAGGCGAATCCGCCGCATCCCCGTCATCGCACGCCCGCCAGGGTCAGGACGAAGAGCAGCGCCCACTGCGTGCCCAGGTGGCTGTCCGCCGTGTCGAACCACTCGCCCAGCGAGTGCGCACCGCCGCCGCGCCCGCCGCCGTCGATGGTGACGGCGGGGATCCCCAGGCCGATGGGGATGTTGGCGTCGGTGCTGCTGGCGGCGGCGGGGACGTCGAAGCCCAGCGCGCGCCCCGCGTCCCGCGCCGCGCGCACGATGGCCGCGTCGTCCGGCTGGCGGCCGGCGGGGCGGATGCCGATGGTGTCGATCTCCAGCGTAAGCCGCTCGCCGTCCGTCCAGCGCGCGTTCTCCTCGTCCAGCGCCTGGCGGATGGCGGCCTGAAAGCGGTCGTCCAGGGCCTGCAGCGCCCCGGCATCCACCGAGCGCATGTCCACCTGCATGGCCGCCGTCATGGAGATGGAGTTCACCGAGGTGCCGCCCTCGATCACCCCCACGCTGAAGGTGACGCGCGGGTCGCTGGGCACCTGGAAGTCGCTGATCTTGGCGATGGCGCGGCCGAGCGCGTGCACCGGGTTCGGCGCGCCGAAGTCGCCGTAGCTGTGGCCGCCGGGACCCTTGTAGGTCACGGTGTAGCGATGGCTGCCCACGGCGTCCTTCGTCAGCCCCAGGCCGGTGCCATCCACCGAGATGAAGTAGTCGATGCGGTCGCGCAGTTCCGTGGCGAACAGGTGGCGCACGCCGCGCAGGTTTCCCGGCCCCTCCTCGCCCACCGTGCCCACGAAGATGATCGTCCCCCGCGTGCGCACCTGCGCCTGGTCCAGCGCGCGGGCCACGCCCAGCAGGATGGCCAGCCCGCGGCAGTCGTCGCCGATCCCCGGGCCGCGCAGCGTGGTTCCCTCGCGCCGCACGTTGACGTCCGTCCCCTCGGGAAAGACGGTGTCCAGGTGGCCGGAGATGACGACGACGGGCTCGCCCGGCTCCCCCGGCCGCTCGGCGAGCACGTTGCCCTCGGCGTCGATGCGCACGTTGCGCAGCCCCAGCGCCTCCAGCCGGCGGCGGTAGTCCTCCGCGCGGCGCTGCTCCTTGAAGGGCGGCGCCTCGATCTGGCAGATGGCGATCTGGTCTTCGATGGTCTGCGGCTCGCCGGCGCGCGCGGCCTCCAGCGCCTGGCGCACGCGCGCGTCATTCGGCACGCGCATCTGCTGCGCGTGGGCGGCGGATGCGATCAGCAGCGCGGAAAGCGCCGCCGCGGCAATGCGGACGGGGTGCTGCATGGGCGGATCAGCGGGTGCAGGCTGTATGTGACGGTCTGCCGCGAATGTAGGGACGGAGGGCGGCGCCCGCGAGAGGAGAGAGCGGGGCGGATGACGATCACCGCGACGCTCCCGCTCCCGGCCGGGTGGAGTCGCAAACCGACCCACCGCACGCCCGCTCCTTCTGCGCCTTCCCTGGTGTGGCGCCTCAAGGGTCTGGCGCGCCGCGCTTCCGCGACGAATACTAGCGTTTGCACCACGAGACACCGCCTCCCCCTTCGGACCCTCCCATCCATGCTGGAGAAGAACATGAAGTCCAGGCTCCTGGCACTCTCCTGTGCGGCCGTTCTGGCCGCCGCTCCCCACACTGCGTCCGCCCAGCAGCCGGACGACCCGAGCCTGATTTCGCTTTTCACCGAAACGTGCACGCGCGGAGCCGTTACGACTGACGCCATCGTCGCCGGGATCACGGAGACGGCGGACTGGGTCGAAGAGCCCAGCCCCAGCATCGACCTTGCCCAGATGGCGCAGGTGCCGGGCAACTCCATCCCCGACGTGGCCTTCAACCAGCCGGAGTCCGTCCGCCAGTGGCAGCGGGTGGTGAACGGCCGCCAGGTCACCCTGGTCTTCGCGACCTTCCCGGTGGGCGCCGCGCACCGGAACGTGTGCGCCCTCATCGTCCCCGACACGCGCAACGCGTCCGGCTACTTTGCGCCGCTGGCCGAAGCCATGGGGCCGGTGGGCCTTACCCCCCGGCTGACCAACGTCCCGCACCACCAGGAGTATTCCGGCCGCCTGCGCGACATGCGCCGTGCCCGCGCCGAGATCTTCTCGCGCTCCC
>DASQBH010000380.1:0-2283 GCA_035635315.1 Longimicrobium sp. | reverse complement strand
GCTACGTGGCGCAGGCGCGCCTGGGGGTGAGCCGGGAGGAGCACGAGCGGTTCTTCCGCGGGCTGCTGGGGGACGTGGACGAGCCGACGGCGCCGTACGGGATGCTGGACGTGTGGGGGGAGGGGCGCGGGATCGGGGAGGCGCGGCTCGCGGTGGCGGGCGACGTCGGCGCACGGCTGCGCCGCCGGGCGCGGGCGCTGGGGGTGAGCGCGGCGAGCCTGTGCCACCTGGCGTGGGCGCAGGTGCTGGCGCGGCTGAGCGGCCGTGCGGACGTGGTCTTCGGGACGCTGCTCTTCGGCCGGATGCAGGGCGGCGAGGGGGCGGACCGGGTGATGGGCCCGTTCATCAACACGCTGCCGGTGCGGATCGGGGTGGGCGACGAAGGGGCCGAGGCGGCGGTGCGGCGCACGCACGCCCTGCTGGCGGACCTGCTGCGGCACGAGCACGCCTCGCTGGCGCTGGCGCAGCGCTGCAGCGGCGTGGCGGCGCCCGCGCCGCTGTTCACCTCGCTGCTGAACTATCGCCACAGCGGCAGGACAGGACGTGCGAATGAGGCGGCGCGGCCGGCGGAGGGCGTGCGGGCCGTTCGCGCACAGGACCAGACGAATTACCCCGTGGTGCTCTCGGTGGACGACCTGGACGAGGCGTTCTCGCTGAGGGCGCAGGTGGCGGCGCCGGCGGAGGCGGAGCGGGTGTGCCGGCTGATGCACACGGCGCTGGAGCGGCTGGTCGAGGCGCTGGAGCTCTCTCCCGGGCGGGCGATAGGGAACATCGACGTGCTCCCGGAGGCGGAGCGCCGACAGGTCGTGGAGGAGTGGAACCGCACGGAGCGGCCGTACCCGCGGGGCGTGTGCGCCCACGAGCTCTTCGAGGCGCAGGTGCGGGAGCGGCCCGACGCCGTGGCGCTGGTCTGGGGCGATGAGTCGCTGACGTACCGGGAGCTGGACGCGCGGGCCAACCAGCTCGCGCACCACCTGGTCCGGCTGGGTGTGGGCCCCGAAGCGCGCGTGGGCATCCTGCTGGAGCGGAGCGCGGAGCTGATCGTCTCGATCCTGGCCGTGCTCAAGGCGGGCGGCGCTTACGTGCCGCTGGACCCGGGCTATCCGGCCGAGCGGCTGCGCCTGATGCTCGCCGACAGCAGCGTTCGCGTGCTTCTCAGCCGTAGCGAGCTGGCGGGGGTGGTGGAGGCAGGCGATCTGGACGTCGTCCACCTCGACCAGGCCGCCGCGCTCGCGTCGGAATCGATCGAAGCGCCTCGCAGTGGGGCCACGGCGGAGAACCTGGCGTACATCGTCTACACCAGCGGGAGCACGGGAAAGCCCAAGGGCGTGATGGTGGCCCACCGCCACGTCGTCCAGCTCGTGTGCGAGACCGACTACGTCCAGATCCGCCCGGGCGACCGTATCGCGCAGGCGTCGAACGCCGCCTTTGACGCGCTGACGTTCGAGGCGTGGGGAGCGTTCCTGAACGGAGCCACTCTGGTCGGGATCCCCCGGGACGTGCTCCTCTCGCCCCCCGCGCTTCGCGAGATGCTGCGCGAGGAGCGCATCACCACGCTCTACCAGACGACGGCGCTGCTGAACCAGCTCTCGCGCGAGCAGCCGGACATCTTCGCGCCGCTGCGCGAAGTGCTCTTCGGCGGGCAGGCGGCGGACGCGGACAGCGTGCGGCGGCTGCTGAAGGCCGGTGGTCCCGAGCGCCTGCTGCACATGTACGGCCCCACCGAGACGACCGCCTGGTGCTCGTGGGAGCGGGTGGCGCACGTGGCGGAGGACGCGCTCACGGTCTCCGTGGGGCGTCCCACCGGTAACCAGCGGATCTATCTCCTCGGTTCCGCCCTGGACCCGGTGCCGGTGGGGGTGCCGGGCGAAGCGTACGTGGGTGGCGACGGCGTGGTGCGCGGCTACCTGGATCGTCCGGGGCTGACGGCGGAGCGGTTCGTACCCGACCCGTTCACGGCGCAGCCGGGGGCGCGGATGTACCGCACGGGTGACCGGCTGCGGTGGAAGGCGGACGGACGGCTGGAGTTCATCGGCCGCGTGGACGAGCAGGTCAAGATCCGCGGCTTCCGCATCGAGCCGGGCGAGATCGAGGCGGTGCTCTCGGCGCACGCGGACGTGCGGGAGGCGCGGGTGCTGGTGCGCGAGGACCAGGCCGGCGAGAAGCGGCTGGTGGCGTACGTCGTCGGCGGTGCCGGGGCGGATGCGCTGCGGGAGCACCTGCGGCGCAGCCTGCCGGAGCACATGGTGCCGGCGGCGTTCGTCCCGCTGGAGGCACTGCCGC
>DASQBH010000379.1:0-2765 GCA_035635315.1 Longimicrobium sp. | reverse complement strand
GTCCGCGCAATCACCCCGATCCGTGAGGAACCCCATGCGGCTCCCGGCCGGACGCATCCTGCTCTACCTGCTCGCCTTTCTCATCGCCCCCCTGGCGCACGCACAGGCGCAGACGGGCGGCGTGAGCGGCACCATCCGCGACGTGACCACGTCGACGCCCCTGGCCGGCATCCGCGTGGAGGCGGTGGCTGCGGACGGCCGCGTGGCGGGCAGCGACCAGACGGGCCAGAACGGCACATACAGCATCTCCGGCCTGGCGCCGGGGAACTACGCCGTGGTCATCTCCGGCACCGACATCCCCGTGCGCCGCATGGACGCCGTGGTGCGCGCCGGGCAGACGTCGCGGGTGGACGCCAACGTAACGTTTGGCAACGTGCGGCTGGACCCGGTGGTGGTGAGCGCCTCCAAGCGCCCCGAGAAGGCCACCGAGGCACCCGCCCGCGTGGAGGTGGTGACGGCGCAGGAGGTGGAGGACCGGCCGGTGACCACGCTGGTGGAGCACCTGCGCGACGTTCCCGGCGTGGACGTGGCCCAGACGGGGCTGCAGTCCACCAACGTGGTGGCGCGCGGGTTCAACAACATCTTCAGCGGCTCGCTGCACGCGCTTACGGACAACCGCATCGCGGGCGTGCCCAGCCTGCGCGTGAACTACCTGCACTTCATCCCCAGCAACAACGACGACGTGTCGCGGATGGAGGTGGTGCTGGGGCCGGGCGCGGCGCTGTACGGGCCCAACACGGCCAACGGCATCCTGCACATCATCACCAAGAGCCCGCTGGACGAGCAGGGGACGTCGGTGAGCCTGGCCGGCGGCACCCGCGAGCTGGTGCAGGGCGAGTTTCGCACGGCGCACCTGCTGACGCAGGACCTGGGCTTCAAGGTGAGCGGCCAGTACCTGCAGGCCCGCGAGTGGGAGTTCGTCGATCCGGCCGAGTCTGCGGAGCAGGCCAAGTTCGCCAGCAACCTGCCGTTCTACCGCAACGACCTGATGCGCGCGTCGGGGATCGACCAGGCGCAGGCGGACCTGCGCATCAACCGCATCGGCCAGCGCGACTACGACATCGAGCGCTGGGGCGGCGAGGCCCGGCTGGACTGGCGGGCGACGCCGTCGCTGACGACGGTGCTCTCGGCGGGGATGACCAACGCGGCCAACGGCATCGAGCTCACGGGCCTGGGCGCCAGCCAGGTGACGGACTGGCGCAGCACCTACTACCAGGCGCGCACCTCGTGGAACCGGCTGTTCGCGCAGGTCTACCTGAACCAGAGCGACGCCGGCGACACCTTTCTGCTGCGCAACGGCGCGCCGATCACGGACCGCTCGCGGCTGCTGGTGGGGCAGCTGCAGCACGGCTTCAGCCTGTGGAACGAGCGCCAGACCTTTACCTACGGCGCCGACTACCTGCACACCACCCCGGTGACGGACAGCACCATCAACGGGTGGTACGAGGAAGACGACGAGACCACGGAGTACGGCGCGTACCTGCAGTCTGAGACGGACCTGACCGACCGGTTCTCGCTGGTGCTGGCGGGGCGGGTCGACAACCACTCGGCACTCCCCGAGCTGGTGTTCTCGCCCCGCGCGGCGCTGGTGTTCTCGCCGCGCGAGGGGCAGACGCTGCGGGTGAGCTACAACCGGGCCTTCTCCACGCCCAGCTCGCTGAACCAGTTCCTCGACCTGGGCTCGGCGCTGCCGGGGGTGGACGCGCGCACCACGGCGCTGCGCCAGCTGGGCTACAGCCTGCGCATCCAGGGCACGGGCGACGAGGGCTTCAGCTTTCGCGACGCCAACGGCAACTTTCAGATCCGCTCGCCCTTCACGCCGACCGGCATGGGCGGACCCGGCCAGCTGCTCCCCGCCTCCGCGGCGCTGAGCTTCTGGCCGGCGGCGGTGCAGGTGGTGGCGGCACAACGCGCGGCCGCGAACCAGCCGCTGCCGCCTAGCCTGGTGGCCTACCTGCTGTCGCTGCAGCCGGGAAGCAACGGCGTCTCGCTGGGCTACCTGGACGTGGCCTCCGGCGGCACCGGCGCGCTGTCGGCCCTGGCGCTGGACGACATCGACCCGATCCGCGAGTCCACCAGCAGCACGCTGGAGCTGGGCTACACGGGGCTGCTGGGGCAGCGGCTGCTGCTGGCGGCTGACGTGTGGTTCTCGCGCCGCGAGGACCTGGTGACGCCGCTCACCATCCAGACCCCGCTGGTGCTGTTCAACGGCCAGCAGCTGGGCGCGTACCTGGTGCCCCGGCTGATGGGGGCGGGGCTCAACCAGACGGACGCCACGGCGCTGGCCACGGGCCTGGCCAGCGTGCCGCTGGGCACCATCTCGTCGGCGGACGTGGACGCCCGCAGCGCGCAGCTGCTGGTGACCTACGTGAACGTGGACGAGACTATCGACCTGTGGGGCACGGACGTCTCTGCCACGGCGCTGCTGGGGAACGAGTTCGAGCTCACCGGGTCGCTGTCGTGGGTGAACGAGAACGTGTGGGAGACCACCAACGCCGGCCTGGTCACGCTCAACGCGCCCACCTTCAAGGGCGGGCTGGCGCTGGACTACGACAACGACGACACCGGGCTGTTCGGCGAAATCCGCATGCGCTACAACGACGAGTTCCCGGTGAACTCGGGCGTGTACGTGGGCACCGCGTGCCTCAACGAGCCGGGCGAGACGCCGCCCGCGCTGCAGGAGGGCTGCGTGGACTCGTACACGCTGTTCGACCTGAACCTGGGCTACCGGCTGCCGATGGTGCAGGGCGCCACGCTGAACGTGC
>DASQBH010000378.1:0-16688 GCA_035635315.1 Longimicrobium sp. | reverse complement strand
GTGGACGCTGTTCACCCCGGTGATCCTGGGGCTGTCGCGGCGCTTTGCGCTGGAGCGCGGCACGCTGCGCCGGTACCTGCCGGTGCACGTGGCCGCCGCGCTGGTGCTGGCCACCATCGACGTGCTGCTCAGCTACTGGGTGGCCACGTACACGTGGTTTTATGAGCTCATCTTTACCCGCTTCTATGGGATGTACATGTACTACGCGGTCGTCTCGTACGCGTTCGTCGCGGCGGCGGGGCACCTGATGGAGATCTACGGGCGCTACCGCGAGCGCGAGCTGCAGGCGTCGCAGCTGGAGACGCAGTTGGCGCGGGCGCACCTGCACGCGCTGGAGATGCAGATCCAGCCGCACTTTCTCTTCAACACGCTGAACTCGATCTCCGAGCTCATCCACGACGAGCCCGAGGCGGCGGAGCTGATGGTGGCGCAGCTGGGCGACCTGCTGCGGATGACGATCGCCGGCGACGGACGGCAGGAGGTGCCGCTTTCGCGCGAGCTGGACCTGGTGGGTGCCTACCTGGAGATCGAGCGCACGCGCTTTCAGGACCGGCTCACGGTCAAAAAACAGGTGGACCCGGACGTTCTGGATGCGCTGGTGCCGTCCCTGATCCTGCAGCCGCTGGTGGAGAACGCCATTCGCCACGGCCTGAGCCCGCGCGTGGCGCCGGGAACGGTGACGCTGAGCGCCCGCCGCGTGGGCGACCGACTGCGCATCACGGTGCGCGACGACGGGCGCGGGCTGCCGCCACCGGAGCAGCGGCGCGAGCGGGTGGGCGTGGGCAACACGCGCACGCGGCTGCGGCAGGCATACGGCGCGGGCCACCGCTTCGAGCTGGCGGATGCGCCCGGCGGCGGCACGCAGGTGCTGATCGAGATCCCCTGGCGTCCGGCGGAGCGCGGCGGCGAGGCGCCCGAGCCCCGCCGCGCCCCCCTGGCCGGAGTGAGCGCATGAAGATCCGTACGGTGGTGGTGGATGACGAGCCGCTGGCGCGCCGCCGGCTGGCCCGCCTGCTGGAATCGGACGAGTCGGTGGACGTCGTGGGCGTGTGCGCCAACGGCCGCGACGCGGTAAAGACGGTGCGCGAAGCCAGGCCCGACCTGCTGTTCCTGGACGTGCAGATGCCGGAGATGGACGGCTTTGGCGTGCTGCAGGCGCTGGGCGGCGAGGCGCTGCCGCAGGTGGTGTTCGTGACAGCGTACGACCAGTACGCCATCCAGGCGTTCGAGGTGCACGCCCTGGACTACCTGCTCAAGCCGTACACGCCGGCCCGGCTGAGCGCGGCCGTGCAGCGGGCCGCGCGGCAGATCCAGCAGCCGCGCGCCACGCCGGCGGACCGGCTGGCGGAGCTGCTGGAGCACCTGGAGCGCGAGCGGCGCGAGCTGGGCGAGCGGCTGGCCGGCGCCCCGCCGCCGCAGCCGGCGCAGACCACGCGGCTGCTGGTAAAGAACGGGGAGCGGATGTTCTTCGTTCCGGTGGAGAAGATCGACTGGCTGGAGGCGGAGGGGAACTACGTGCGGCTGCACTGCGGCCGCGAGGCCCACCTCGTGCGTGCCACGCTCAGCGGGATGGAGGAGCAGCTGGACCCGCGCCGCTTTACGCGCATCCACCGCTCCACCATCGTGAACCTGGACCGGGTAAAGGAGGTGCGCCCCTGGTTCGCGGGTGACTACCTGGTCAAGCTGCACGACGGCGCCGAGCTGCGCCTGAGCCGCCGCTACCGTGACCACCTGCTCTGATTCGTCGTCTGGAGCGGCAGGATCACGGCTGGGCAAAAGAAAACTGCGAGAGGTACAGAGGAACAGAGAACAGCCAGAGATACAGAGGTAAAACAGGTCTCTGTATCTCTGGCTGTTCTCTGTTCCTCTGTACCCCAACCTGTCTTTTCTGAACTTGACGATGACTGGAATGGTGAGGCGCGCCGCGCTGGTCGCGGCGCTCGTCGTGTCGGTGCCGGGCGCGGCGCAGGGGGGCGCGGACTCCATGCAGGTGGCGTCGGAAGACAGCACCTGGCAGGAGCACGCGCAGGCGGGCGAGGCCGCGCGCCGGGCCGAGGACTGGGGCGGCTGGCGATACCACCTGGTGCGGATGCGCGAGGAGGTGGGGTATCACCCCAACCTCGTGTACGCGCTGGCGCGGGCGGACGCGCGGCTGGGGCGCACCGAAGACGCGCTCGGCTGGCTGCAGGCGTTCGCCGCCAGCGGGCTGGTGCGCGACGTGGCCAACGACTCCGCCTTTGCGCAGATGCGCGCGGGCGCGGCGTGGGAGGCGCTGGCGGCGCGCATCGAGGCGAACGGCCGGCCCATCGCCAGCGCGCAGCAGGCGTTCGCGCTCACCGACTCCGCGTTCATGCCCGAGGGGATCGCCTTCGATCCGCGCTCGCGGCGCTTCTTTCTCTCCAGCCTGCGCAGCGGCCGCATCCTTTCCTACGCGGTGGACGGCGGCTTTGCGGACTTCGTCCCCGCGGGGCGCGACGGGCAGTGGGCCATGCTGGGGATCGCGGTGGACACGCTCACCCGCACGCTCTGGGCGACCACCTACGCGGGGCCGTACTTCACCGGGTACGCGGCGGCGGATTCGGGAAAGTCGGCGGTGCTGGCGTACGACCTGGACACGGGCGCCCTGCGCCGCCGCTACCTGCCGCCGGAGGGCGCGCGCCACCAGCTGGGCGACATCGCGGTGTCGGCGGACGGCGACGTGTTCGTGTCTGATGCGGACGAGGGGGTGGTGTACCGCATCGAGCGCGGCGAGGAGGAGATGGAGGCGTTCGCGCAGGACGAGCTGGTGTCGCCGCAGGGGCTGGTGGTGACCTCCGACGGGCGGCGGGTGCTGGTGGCGGACTACGTGCGCGGCATCGCCTCGCTGGAGCGGGAGAGCGGCGAGCTGACATGGCTCCCGGTCCCCGACTCGGTGGCGGTGAGCGGCATCGACGGGCTGGCGCGCGTGGGGCACCGGCTGATCGCGGTGCAGAACGGCGTGGCGCCCAAGCGCGTGATCGAGCTGCGGCTGGACGACGAGGAGCGCCGCATCACCGGCTGGCGGCCGCTGGAGTCCGCCACGCCGCTGCTCACCGAGCCCACGCACGTGACCGTCGTCGGCGGCGAGGTGTTCTTCATCGCCGACAGCGGCTGGGACCGGCTGGACCCCGACGGCCAGCTGAAGCCCGGGATGGTGCTGGAGCCCGCGCACGTGCTGCGGCTGGCGGTGCCGTAGTCCGGGATCGATTTCACCAAAGATCTGACTTCCTGAGGGAGCGCCACGCGGAAACAGAAGCATCACAACCGCTTGCGCGCGACCGAAGGATCTCGTCCGCCTCACGGCGGGGCCGGCCTTCGAGCATGGAAGCCAGCCGTGCGGTGCTGCCGACGAGATCCTTCGGTCGGCGCTCGGGAATCCTCGTTCGGGGGGGCTCGGCGCGGCGCCTCCCTCAGGAAATCACCCTGGCTTTCCGGCGACGCGCCCCCGTGCAGGGAGGCGGCCGGGGCGGTACATTGTCGGGCGAATGCGGACGGGGCTCGAATCCGGGCTCCAACGCATCCGCATCCAACCGACGAGCATCCGCCCGATGAACTACGACATCAACGTTGCCCCCGACGAGCTGGCGCGGCTGGTGGTGCAGGCCGCCGAGAACGCCCAGGAGCACGGCTACTGGACCGGCACCGGCCCCATCACCCGGGACGCCGTGCAGCACCTGACCCGCTTTCTGGGCCTGCTGCTGGCCGGCGACGACGACATCAACCGCCGCGAGCTTACCGTCTACAGCCACGCCCTGCGCGGCGCATCGGGCGAGGAAACGTCGCACGAGGACCTGCGCGCGGCGGCCATGGAGACCATGAACATGGCCAACGACCCCGACGCGCTGCACGCCTTTCTGGGCGAGACGCCGGAGTACCTGCGCGCCATCGTGGCCATGGACCGTGAGCGCGGCACCCGCAACGCCGGCCAGGTGGTCACCGCGCTGGGCGGCCTGGGCGTGGCCATGCTGACCGCGGACGGGCGCGAGGCCGAGGAGGAGGACAGCATCTTCACCACGCACATGAACCACCTGCGCGGCGAGCTGGACGTGCACGGCGTCGCCGCGGAGTAACGCGTATCCGGCAAAGGAATTGGCACACAGAGAAACAGAGCAACAGAGAAAAGGCTTCATCTCTGTTGCTCTGTTTCTCTGTGTGATACCGGATCCGCAATAAGACTTCGGATACGCATTCCGCAAACGGTGTCATCCTGAGAGTGTGTTTAAGAACCCGGTCTTTCAGATAATCGAGTATTGATTTCCTGAGGGAGCGCGCCTCCGGAACTAGAAGCTACTCAACCACTTGCGCGCGACCGAAGGATCTCGTCTCGGCCACCCGGGGGCTGGCCACGCGGCACCGGTCCAGCCCCCAGGTGCTGCCGGCGAGATCCTTCGGTCGGCGCCAAAGTGCTTTTGTAGCAGCGGGTTCGGAGCGGCGCCTCCCTCAGGAAAACATGCTCTTGCGTGATTCTTAAACACACTCTGAGGAAGGCGCGCACCTCCGTCTGTCCAGACGCACGAACGCATGCGCTCCAACCGAAGGATCTTTACGATGGGCGCACGGTCCCGTCGGCTACATCGGGTTCCGCGCGAGGAGCCGCCCGTTCCCGCTAAAGATTCTTCGGTCGGCGCGCATGCGTTCGTGCGAGGAAGACGGTTGCACGCGGCGCCTCCCTCAGAATGACAGCGATCGTCCTGCTCCAGTGCCTGGCGGGTTCAGTACAAACGGCGCCGCCGGATACGAACGAGCCCCTCCCGCCGGACCGGCGGGAGGGGCTCTGTGCTCCGTCAGAGGGCGGCGCGGCTCAGGGAGCGCGGCGCGGCGTGGTGGGCCGGGGCTCGGCACCCTCCTGGAACATGGGCTTGCGGCGCTCCACCATCACGTAGGGCACCAGAAGCAGCAGCAGCGCGCCGGCGAACAGCGGCAGCAGCAGCGCCGGGCGCAGCCAGGCCACCACCGACACCACGCCCAGCCCCAGGTTGAGCACCACCACCCACCCGCTCACCCGGGCGTGGCTCATCCCGCTGCGCACGGCGCGCTGGTAGGCGTGGTCGCGGTGGGCGGCGTACGGCACCTCGCCGGCCAGGGTACGGCGCACCAGGGTGACCGTGGCGTCGACCACGAACACGCCCAGCAGCAGCACCCACAGCAGCAGCGGCACCCCGCCGTCGTTCTCCGACGCCACCGCCAGCGTTCCGAAGCTGAACCCCAGAAAGCCGCTCCCCACGTCGCCCATGAAGATCTTGGCCGGCGCCCAGTTCCACGCCAGGAACCCCGCGGTGGCCGCGGCCACCAGGAACGCCACGGCCGCCAGCCCCACGCTTCCCGACAGCAGCAGCAGCGCCCCGCCGAAGATGCCGGCGCACAGCGCCTGGCCCCCGGCGATGCCGTCGATGCCGTCCATGAAGTTGTAGAGGTTGGTGGCCCAGACGATCCCCAGCACCGCAAGCAGGCCGCCGATGGACCCCAGCTGCACGTGCCCCGCGCCGGTGGAGTACGAGGGAAGGCCGCCCACCAGGTACACGGCCCACACCGCCGCCGCGGTGTGGACCACGGCCCGCGCCGCGGCGTGCACGCCGCGGCGGTCGTCGAGCCAGCCGATGAGCGCCACCAAGCCGCCGCCGCCGATGAACGCCGCCGCCACGTCGTCCTTCAGCACCCCCACCGCGGAGGCCAGCAGCGTTCCGCCCAGCACCAGCAGCACGATGGCCACCCCCCCGCCGCGCGGCGTGGGAACGGCGTGCGAGCTGCGCGCGTTGGGCATGTCCAGGATGGAGTTGGCCAGCGCGAAGCGGCGGATCTGGCCCGTGATGAGCCAGCTGCCGGCCAGGCTGAGGGCCAGGACGGTGAACAGGAAGGGGCTCACGCGGCTCCAGGGGCACGGGATGCACCGCCCCGCCGGGGGGCAGCGCGGAGAACGGGATTCACCCGCTCCGGCGTGAACAGGTCGTGACGGTCGCTCACCAGAAGGAACTCTCCCACACGGGTTTGATCGTCGGATACGGGACGGACGGCGGCAGTCCGTCGCACGGCTCGCGGTGCAGGGACGGCGCGCCTCGCCCCGCGGCCGGGAGCGAATCTACGTCGTACTACATGATTCGCACCACTCCACCGTGTACGCGGAGGCGGAAAACCATCTGCGTCCCCGGCGCGACGATGCGCCGGCAGCAGAACGTGTCATCGAGCACGATTCGCACACCCCGCGTCCTCCCCGTCGATGACCCGCCCGGGTCCCCGGGTCACCGGTTCGTGGACGATCCGCACCCGCGCGGATTGCCCCCTAAGGTACGCTCGTCGCCTCCGCGACGCCATGGTCTTGCGCGGCATCAGAATATCTCTACCTCCACCGAACTGCAACCTGCGGGCCGGCTTGCCGTAGAAGGGGCGCGGCGGGTACATTGATAAGTTTATGCCGGACAACGACACCGCCGTTTTCCGCCGCCGTCCGGGCCCAGGGCCTGGTGCGGGCGCGGGGCGGCCGAACCCATACCGACGTACCGTGAATCGAGGCAGACATCCCTTCCTGCGCGCCGCGCTGCTGGCGCTGGCGCTGACGGCCGCCGCCGTGCCCGCCGCCGCGCAGCAGGGGCAGCCGGGGGCCGCCCAGCAGGACACCACGCTCCGCCGCACGCGGCCGCAGACGCAGTCCATCGGCGGCGAGCGCGGGCCCCTGCTGGACGCGCCCATCAGCCGCACGGAGTACCCGCTGGGGCCCGGCGACGTGGTGGACGTGGCCATCTTTGGCGACTACAACGAGGTGTTCAGCATTCCCGTGACCCCCGAGGGGTCGCTGGTGGTCCCCACCATTGGCATCGTGCGGGTGCTGGGGCTGAACCTGGACGCCGCCGAGGATCGCGTGCGGGCGCTGGTGGGCCGCTTTTACCGCAACGTCGAGGTGCGGCTGGCGCTGTCGCGGGTGCGCACCTTCAAGGTGTTCGTGGTGGGCGACGTTCCCGAGCCGGGGATGCGCGAAGCCTCGGCCGCCACCCGCGTGAGCGAGGTGCTGGGCGGGACGGTGGGGCTCACGGGCCAGGTGGAGCCGGAAGGCCCGGTGCTGCGGCGCAACGTGACGCTGCGGCGCACCGGTGGACAGGAGGTGCAGCTGGACCTGCGCCGCTTTCTGCAGACGGGCGACGTGGCCAGCAACCCCACCCTGCGCGAGGGCGACGCGGTGATCGTTCCCGCCGTGGACGAGCGGGTGGACGTGGTGGGCCGGGTGCACTTCAGGGGGCAGTACGAGTACCGGGCGGGCGAGACGCTGGCGCAGCTGCTGGAGGTGGTGAACGGCGGCGCCGGCTTCCCCGCCAACGCCGCCGACACCGTGCGCCTGGTGCGCTTTGCCGACGCGCAGACCCGGAGCGAGCACGTGTTCACGCAGGCGCAGGCCATGGGCGCCGAAGGGCGGCGCTTCGTCCTGCGGCCGTTCGACGCGGTGTACGTGCCCGAGGTGGGCAACTACAAGCGGCAGCAGTCGGCGCGGGTGGAAGGCGCGGTGGTGCGGCCCGGCACGTACCCCATCCGCCAGGACACCACCACGGTGCGTGAGCTGGTGGAGATGGCGGGCGGGTTCGCGCCCAACGCCTCGCTGGTAGAGGCCACGCTGCGCCGCGCGCAGACGCCCGGCACCACGCGCAGCACGCTGGAGAACGTGCCCCCCGAGCTCCTGTCGCAGGACGAGCGGCGCCTGCTGCAGGTGCGCGCGCAGGGCGACGCGGGCACGGTGGTGGTGGACTTCGAGAACCTGTTCGCGGCGGGCGCCCAGGCGCTGGACGTGCCCGTGCGCAGCGGCGACGTGCTGACCGTTCCCGAGTCGCGCAACCAGGTGACGGTGCTGGGGGCGGTGCGCACCCCGGGAATCCTTCCCTACCAGGCCGGGCAGACGGTGTCGTACTACGTGGCACTGGCGGGGGGATACAGCCGCACCGCCGACGCCAGCGACGTGCGCGTGCTCAAGGCGCGGCAGGGCACGCCCGTGCACTGGCGCGACGTGCAGGAGCTGGAGCCGGGCGACACGGTGATCGTGCCCTTCCGCGAGCGGCGCGACTTTCTGCAGACGCTGCAGAGCGTGCAGGCCGTGGTCGGCACGCTGAGCGGGATCCTGCTGGGCATCATCGCGGTGCGGCAGCTCTAAGAGCCTGCCTGCGCGCGTTTTGAACGAGGGGCGCCGGAATCCGATCCGGCGCCCTCTTTCGTTCCCCTCGATCACCCCGGTGGTCCTCGCGCGTCCTCCCGAGTGGCGCGCCCACCCCGCGAACGCACGCGGAGCCTCTCCCCTCTCTCTCCCGGGGACGAGTGGGGAGGGTGAGGCCCCACGCCGCGTGGATGGAGGGACGCCGGCGGTCCGCGGCTCGCGGGCATTCACGAGCACGCCGACAGCGGATTTCTCCGCCGGCGCCGGACCCTGGAGCAGAGAATCGTTCCGTGCGGCGCCTCCCCGGGAACAGCCGATGGGCTGCTCCGGCGCTTCCGTCCCGCTGTGGGACTCTGGCCCGCTCGATCGTTGTAGGCCGGCGGGTGCACCCGGGCCGGTGCCTTGCCAGCGGGGCCGCGGCTCGGTAACTTCCGTAAGTTTTTGCCTGTGATGAGTTTTGGGTGCGGCCGTGCAGGCGGCGCGCGCCCGGTTCCTGATTCCTGCATTCCCGCCTCGCGGCGGCGCGCCCACGGCCCGCCCGCCGCGAACCCTTTGTCGAGGATGATCAAGCACAACGACGAAGCCGCCGGCCCGCCGAGCGGCGACGAGATCCGGCTGCTGGACTACGCGGCGGTGCTGCTGCACCGGTGGCGCACGATCGTGGTGTGCACCGTGCTGGGGCTGGCCGCCGGCTTCGCGATCGCCACGCTCACCCCCCCGGTCTACTCGTCCAACACCGTCCTGGTCCCCTCGCCCGAGTCCAACGACCGCTCGGCGATGATGTCGCAGCTTCCCAGCTTCGTCACGGCGCGGATGGGCGGCGGGAGCGTGGGGCAGAAGCTGGTGGCCGGCATTCTGAACAGCCGCTCGCTGCAGGACTCGGTGATCGCGCGGGTGACGGCGTCCGTGCCCGGCGCCGACGCCGAAGAGGTGGGCCGCGTGGTGTACGAGGGCACCCGCCGCAAGGTGAACCCCGCCGACGGGTCCATCACGGTGGAGGTGGACGCGCGGGAGCCGAAGGTGGCGGCGGCGGTGGCGGCGGAGTTTCCCGGACTGATCAACCAGTTCGCCACGCGGCTGGCGGTAGAGGCCGCGGCGGCCAAGCTGAGCGTGCTGGAGGACCAGCTGCTGGCGGCGCGCGAGCGGCTGGCCGGGTCGGAGCGGCGGCTGCTGGAGTTCCAGCGCAGCACCGGGGCGGCCGACGTGCCGGAGCAGGCGCGGCAGGGCATTCAGGCGGCCACGGCGCTGCAGCAGCAGATCCTGGCCAAGGAAGTGGAAGTGGCGCAGCTGCGCCGCACGCTTGCGCCCGGGCACCCGCGGCGGCGGGCCGGAGAAAGCGAGCTGGCCACCATGCGCGGCCAGCTGGAGCGCGTAACCGGCGGCGGCGCCGACGGGATCTATCCCGGCGCGCGGCAGCTGCCCAACCTGCGCGCCCAGGCCGCGGGGGTGCTGCGCGAGTACGAGACGGACGAGCGGGTGTACCTGGCGCTCAGCGCGGAGCTGGCCAACGCGCAGATCAACGTGCGCGAGGACATGACGGTGGTGAGCGTGCTCGACCCGCCGGTTGTGCCCCGGAACCCGCGCGGCTCGCTGCCGCGGGTGCTGGTCGCGTCGCTGGTGCTGGGGCTGGTGCTGGGGCTGATGCTGGCGTTCGTGCGGGAGTACATGGCGCGCGTGCGCCACGACCCCGGCAACGAGCCGTTCCGCGCCGCGCTGGACAACTTCAAGGGCGACGTCGGCGGTCTGGTCGGCCGCAGGCGCACGGTCTCGCGGCCCTGACCGCATCCGTCCGCCGATGGAAAAAGGCCCCGCACCCAATCCGGTGCGGGGCCTTTTTGCTGTTCACACGATCCTCGGGACCAGCGTCTGAGGAGCGTGCCGCCCGCCTCGAATCGTGGAGTGGGTGGATGGTTCTCCAGATCGCGCATCAGGTGGCGCGGACGGCTTGTTCCCGCGCGCCGCGGAGACCATCTGCCGATCCGCATCCCTCTCCCCCAGAACGCGGATGGCCCCCTGCCGCGCTCCATCCCTCTGCCGTTCCCGACATCCCACGCCGGATCTGCCTCGTCGGCCGGCACGCCACGCCATCGATCGGGTCCCTCATACCAGATCCGCAAAAGATTGGGTCATACGGAGCAACGGAGGAACGGAGATCATGCTCCCTCTCCGTTGCTCCGTTGCTCCGTATGCCAATTCTTTTCAGGATTCGGTATCAACCGTGAGAGCAGAGGAACGACACGAGAAAACTCTGTTGACTCTGTGTGAGGCCCATTCTTTTCTCGATTTCAGGATCAGGTGGGCGACGGCTCGAACCCGTGGGCTTTCGAGACCATGGGGCGATCCACATCCCTCCCCCAAAAAACGCGGATGGCCCCCTGCCGCACTTCCACCCATCCACCGTTCCCGACAGCCCACGCCGGCTCGTGCCTCGCCGACCGGCGCGCCATGCCGTCCGCTCACAGCGATCGCGTTCCGGATCGCGGGCGCCAGAGGGAACGGCAGGAGAAAACTCCGCTAACTCTGCTAACTCTGCGTGAGGCCATTCTTTTTGCGGACTCGCGAGAGCCGCGCGGCGTCACTCCGCGCGCGGAGCCGGGGGCGTAGCGGGGAGCGGAAGCACGGGGCGCAGCGCTCGCTCCAGCGCGGGGGCAAGGGCCGCGCTGAAGGTGGCGGAAAGGTGATGCGAGTCATAGTACAGCACCATTCCGTCCCGGTACGGCTCGCATGCGGGCGCGCCGCAGATCTCCGGGGTCATGTCCACGTACCGCACCCCCGGAAAGGATGCCGCGGCGGCCTTCTCGTGGCGGGACGCCAGCTCGGCCAGCGGGGTGGTGCGGGGGAAGGTGCACGAACGCCGGCCCAGCCACCACGCCGTCCACGCGGACCGGGCAAGGCAGTGCGGCACATGCGCTTCCGGCCAGGGGGTGTCGCGCAGGAGGACGACCGGAACACCCGCTTCTCCAAAGACACCCAGGGTTCGCGCGGTCGCCGCCTGCCACTCCGCCGCGCCCCCCCTGACGTGCGTGTTCGCGCTGGTCATCACCACCGCGTCGGGCGAGAGGACCGCCAGGCGCGCCAGGGTGGCGCCACGCCAGCGAAGGCACGCCTGCTCCGTCGCGTCCAGCGGCGGGGGCGGCTGCACCAGGGCGGCCGGGCACCCGGCCTTGGTCAGCGAGACCAGCTTCCACCCGTTCTCCCGCGCCAGCCGCTCCATCGCGGGCAGCCACTGCAGGGCGTGGGAATCCCCGAACAGCGCCACCGTCACCGGCGCGGCGGGGTTGGCCAGGACGCACTCCCCCGCCTCGGTGGCGAACGCGGACAGCAGGTGGCATTCGGGGGGGACCTGGGGCATGTCGAGGCCGGCCTGCGTAAAGGCCGCCTGCCCCGGCGCCGCCTGCAGACGCACCGCCAGCACGCGCACGCCCCCCGACAGCCCGCCGGCGGCCAGCGTGAGCCCCACCGCCGCCGCCAGCGTAAGCCGGGTGCGCCGGGCAAGGGAGCGGTTGTAGCGGATCGGGTTCTCCACCAGCCGCAGGGTGGCGGCGGCCAGCCCCAGCGACAGCGCCACCAGCAGCAGGCGCAGCGGGGCGCCGCCCCGCGGAAACGCCACCTGCCCCAGCACCAGCAGCGGCCAGTGCCACAGGTACCACGAATACGACAGCCGGCCCACCCACTGAAGCCAGCCGGCGCTCAGCACCCGGCCCACCCCCGTCCCGGCATCGCCCGCGCCGGCCATCAGCACCAGCACCGTCCCCAGCACGGGAAGCAGGGAGATCGGCCCGGGGTGGCGGGTGGTGGCGCCAAAGGTCACCGCCGCCACCAGGACGGCCGCAAGGCCGGCCCACCCCGCCGTACCCGTCACCCGCGCGGGAAGGCGCACCCATGCCGGGACCAGCAGCACGCCCAGGGCTCCGATCGCGAACTCCCACGCCCGGGTGGGCGACGCGAAGAACGCCCAGGACGGGGCGATGCGCGCCACCATCAGCGCGCCCACGAACGAGGCCACTCCCACCACCACCGTCGTCGCCGCGAGCCGCGTCCGCCGGGAGGGGCCCCGGGCGCCACGGACCGCCAGGGCCACCATCAGGGGCCAGAACAGGTAGAACTGCTCTTCCACCGCCAGCGACCACGTGTGCAGCAGCGGGCTGGGGGCCGCGTGCGAGCCCAGGTAGTCGGTGGAAAGGAACGCGAACCACAGGTTGCTGACGTAGAACGAGGTGGCGAACGCGGCGTTCGCCAGCCCGCGCTGCTCCATGGGCGGGTAGACCAGGAGACCCAGTGCCAGCGTGGCCAGCACCACCAGCACCGCCGCCGGCAGCAGCCGCCTGGCCCGGCGCGCGTAGAACTGCGCCAGGTCGATGCGCGACGTGTCCTCCGCCTCGCGCAGCAGCAGCCCCGTGATCAGGTACCCGGACAGGACGAAGAACACGTCCACGCCCAGGTAGCCGCCCGAAGCGCCGGGAATGCCGGCGTGGTAGGCGATCACCAGCAGGATCGCGACGCCCCGCAGACCCTCGATGTCGGGCCTGAACCCGCCGGGCGCGGCGTGCGTGGATGGGTTCTCCATTGCGGGAGAGATGATTCCGGTTGTGCGGACGGGGGATGCGGGCTCCGGCGCGGGATGCGCGGGGGGCCCGCCTTCGGCCGTGATGTGCTGCTTCATTCGCCAGCGGGCGCCAGGAGGGAGTCCAGCCGGGTCCCGGGCACGAACCCGCGGGCGCGAATGCGCGCGTCGTCCAGCACCAGGCCCTCGAACAGCTTCCAGTAGTTGTCGCGAAATCCCGTCCCGCGGGGCTCCGGGAGCGCGCCGGCGGCGTTCCACAGCGCCAGGCGCGCCAGCGGGCGGGGGATGGCCGCGCGCCGCGAAACGCCGTCCAGCGCGCCGATCACCCGCGCCACCTCGTCCTGCGCGTACGGCTCTCCGTCCGTCACGTTGTACGGCCCCGGAGCCAACCCGTCCGAAAGCGCCAGCCGCACCGCCTGCACGGCGTTCCGCACCGCGCACAGGCTGTAGCGCGGGGGACGGCCGGGAACGCGCAGCAGCACGCGCCCGCCCATCCCCGGCACGTAGGCGCGCTTGCGCACGTCCGGCAGCCAGTCGCGCGCGTAGATGGCGGGAAAGCGCAGCATGGCGCAGGCAAAGCCCTCCGCGATCGCGGAGGCGCACGCCTCCTCCGCGCGCGCCTTGGCCACGCCGTACGGCCCCGCCGGCCGCAGCTCCGCGTCCTCCCGCACCGCGCCGGTGCGCCCCGCGTCGCCGTAGACGGAGGCGGAGCTGAAGAAGACGAGCTTCTCCACCCCGGCGTTCCGCGCGGCGCGGAGGACGTGGACGAGGCCGCGGTGGTTCACCGCGTCGTAGGCGTCCGGCGGCAGCGTGGCGGCGGGGCGGTGGGCGATGGCGGACAGGTGCACCACCGCGCGCGGCGGGGCGTCCAGCGAGGCGAACAGGGCCCGCACCGACGCCTCGTCCGTCACGTCCACCGCCCGCTCCTCCGCCGACCGCGGCGCCCGCGTGGCGGCGAGGACCGTCAGCCCCGCGGCGCGCAGCCCGGGGACCAGGTTGCGGCCCACGAAGCCGCCGGAGCCCACCACCAGCACGTCAGCGGGCGAGGGCACGGGCCGCGGCGTCGTAGGTGGAAAAGGTGAACCCCGCCGCCCGCAGCTCCGCGAACAGGCGGCGCAGGCGCGGCAGGGTCTTCGATCGTCCCGCCTGAAAGCGGACCTTCGTCCCCATCCCCGTCCCCTCGGGATAGGTGATCCCCGGCACGGCAGAGCACTCGAACGGGTGGATGTAGAACACGTAGACGCCGGCCGTCGCCAGAAAGCGGCGGACCAGGCCCCGCGTCACCGTCCACGGAAAGATGCGGAAGTAGGCGCCGCCGCCCGCGGGGAGCTTCTTCCCAAGCGGCGTCGCCGCCATCGGCACCTCGAACTCCACCAGCCCCGACGCGGGGTCGCGCCAGGCGCCGGGGACGGGCTCCTCCCACGCCGTCAGGTCCATCGACCCGTACAGCGGGTGCGCGCCAAAGCGGATCCAGCTGCTGTCGTAGCGAAAGCCCAGCTCCGGCAGCCGCGCCAGCTTCTCCTCGTCCATGCTGAAGCAGGGCGCGCGGTAGCCGCTGACGGGCCGCCCCATCGCCTGCTCCAGCGCGTCCTTGTGGCCCCGCATCCGCTCCACGAACTCCGCCGTGGAAAAGCGCTTGAGCAGCGTGTGGTCGGGCCCGTGCGAGGCGACCTCGTGCCCCGCGTCCGCCAGCGCCCGCAGCTTCGGCCCGTGCGTGGCCGCCACCTCGCCCAGGGTAAAGAAGGTGCCCGGCACCCCCTCTTCGTCCAGCACGGCGCTGAAGCGGTCCAGCCCGTCCAGCATCGTCTGGCCGGGGACGGGGACGCGCGACCCGGCGAAGTACTCCAGGTGGTGCCAGTCCTCCACGTCCATGCTGATGAGCGCCGTACGCATCATGCCGTATCCACTGAAAGAATGGTCCTCACACAGAGTCAACAGAGTCAGCGGAGTTTTCCCGTGCCGTTTCCTCTGCGCCCACGGTCCAGGCCGACGAGGCACGAGCCGGCGCGAGCTGTCGGGAACGAGAGAGAGACGGGATGCGGCAGGGGGCCATCCGCGTTTTCTGGAGAGGGAGCGGATCGCGAGAGGAGCCGCGCGGCGCACGAGAACGAGCCGTTCGCATCACCCGATGCGCGATCCGGAGAACCGTCCGCCCGCTCCCCGGTCGAGGGGAGCGGCACGCTTCGCGGAGCCCGGCCCTTCCGGATTCGGCATCACGGTCATGCCAGCCGGTACCCCTTTGCGCGGAACTCCCGCGCCTGCTGGTCCGTGGGCCAGGTGAAGTACGACCCCTCCTCCACCGGGTTGGGCAGGGGGCGCGCGGTGCCGGCGGCCAGCTCGCGCAGCGCCTCCACCATCAGCTCCCCGCCCCGCTTCTTGGTGAGGTTGAGCACCTGGTCCATGCTGCGCGCGCCGTTCAGCGGCACCTCGGCCTGCCTGACCAGCGCGCCGTTGTCGATCTCGGCGTCCATGAAGTGCACCGTGGCCCCGGAGCGCGGCTCGCCGTGGTACAGCACCCAGAAGCTGGGAAGGAGACCGCGGTAGTGCGGCAGCAGGCTGCAGTGCAGGTTCACGCACCCCAGCCGCGGCAGGCGCAGCAGTTCCGGCTTGAACACCTGCGGCGCGCTGAACGAGACGATCACGTCCAGCTGGTGCCCCCGCAGCCGCTCCAGCAGCGGCGCCGCGTTGGCGTTCGTTTCGATCGCGAACGGGATCCCGTAGCGCCGCGCGACGGCGCGCAGGCTCGTCGGCCTGCCCGGGAGCCGGTAGCCGGCCGCGCGGTTGGCCGCCTCCAGCGCCTTCTTGGCCGCCAGCCGCGCCGCCAGCCGCGCGCACGCCACGGGGCCGAACCAGCGCAGCAGCCGGCCGCGCATGTTGGCCAGCGACCCGCGCGCGTCCAGCACCACGATCTCGCGCACGTCGAACCCCGGCTCGCGGCAGAGCAGCTCCACGTTGGCCGGGATGTAGAACGGGTCCTCCTGGGTGAGCACCGCGATGCGCAGGGGCCGCTCAGGCATGCCAGACGGTGCGGTTCACGTAGCGCGTGTAGGAGAGGATGATGCGCACCACCTTGAGCGACACCGTCTCCGTCTCGTAGTCCGGCACCGTCACGGGCCGCCGCCCCCGCTCGCGCGCCTGGTCCGTCACCACCTCCACCGCCCGCAGCACGTCGCCCGGGTCCAGCCCGCACATCACCAGCGTCCCCACGTCCATCCCCTCCGGCCGCTCGTGCGCCTCGCGGATCGTCACCGCCGGGAAGCCGAGGAGCGACGACTCCTCGGTGATTGTCCCGCTGTCGGAGACCACGCAGAAGGCACGGCGCTGCAGGTGCACGTAGTCAAAGAAGCCCAGCGGCTTCATCAGCCGCACCCGCGGGTCCAGGTCCAGCTCGCCCGCGGCGTCCATGCGCTGCCGGGTGCGCGGGTGCACGGAGACGATCACGGGAAAGCCCCAGCGCTCCGCCAGCGCGTTGAGGGTGGCGATGAGCCCCCGGAAGTTCTTTTCGCTGTCGACGTTCTCTTCGCGGTGCGCGCTGACCACGACGAAGCGCTCCGGCTCCAGCTCCAGCCGGGCCAGCACGTCGGACCCCTCGATGCGCTCCGCGTAGTGGCCCAGCACCTCCTGCATGGGCGACCCCGTCTTGATCACCGTCTCGGGGCGAATCCCCTCGCGCAGCAGGTAGCGGCGGGCGTGCTCGGTGTAGGTGAGGTTGATGTCGCTCAGGTGGTCCACCACCCGGCGGTTGATCTCCTCGGGCACGCGCTCGTCGAAGGAGCGGTTCCCCGCCTCCATGTGAAAGACGGGGACGCGGCGCCGCTTGGCCGCCAGCACCGAGATGCAGGAGTTGGTGTCGCCCAGCAGGAGCAGCGCGTCGGGCTTCTCCTTCGCGATCACGCGGTCGCAGCGGGCGATGACATTGGCGATGGTCTCCGCGGCCGTGGGCGCCGCGCACGAGAGCACGTGATCGGGCTTGCGGAT
>DASQBH010000377.1:0-8180 GCA_035635315.1 Longimicrobium sp. | reverse complement strand
GATCTACCTGGAGGGGGTGAACGCCGGCTTCATCACCTACCTGGCCGTGCGGCGGGACCTGCGCGGCAAGCTGCTGGGGCGCGGCCTGCGCGGGCACCTGCTCGATTCCATTCGCGCCGAGGCCCGGGGAAAGTACGGCGTGGAGCCGGCGTGGATCGTGGGCGAGGTGCGCAGCGGCAGCCCCTGGCTGCGCACCCTGGTGGGCGCCGGCAAGGTGATCCCGTTCGGCTTTCCCTACTTTCACCCCTGGATGCCGCGCCGCTCCGAGGGAAAGTACGTGCTGTACCGCGAGCCGCTGGCCGACGCGCGCACCGAGCTTCCGGCGCACGAGGTGGTGCGGCTGGTCTACGCCATCTGGCGCCGCGCCTACCGCATCCGCTTTCCGCTGCAGAGCGAGACCTTCTGCTACATGATCGACCGCCTGCAGACGGCGGGCACCATCGGCTTGCACCCCGACTTCGCGGCGGAGTGAGGGGTCCGGCCACGTCCACCACACCGGTTCCCGCCCTGTAGAAACAAAGGTTTCCGCTGGCTTTTCAGCCGGTCCGGCACGGTTCAAGGGAGAGGATGCGCGTGAGAACGCGTAACGTATGCCTTGCGCTACAAGGCTTGTCTAATGAAATTCCGAGGATCGTAACAATCTCGCCGGGTCAGGTCGCATTCGTGAAACGGAGCGGGCAAGGCCAGAGACGCGGGCCGCCGTTCCTGCCGGTACGGGGGTTGCGGCAACCCCGGGCCGGTCCGCGGCCGGATGCATTGCCCCGGCGAAACCGGCTCCAGGTGCGAGCCTCACCCTGCGCAGGAAGTAACCGCAGAACCGACAATGAGCTACCGCATCAAGCGCGTCGCCCACCTCACCGGGATCAACCCGGCCACGCTGCGCGCGTGGGAGCGCCGTTACGGCCTGGTGGCCCCGGACCGCACCGGGTCCGGCTACCGGCTGTACACGGACGAGGACGTGGCGATGCTCTCGCGCATCAAGGTCCTGGTCGACGAAGGTCTCACCATCGGCGAGGCGATCAGCCGCGTCCGCCGGGGCACCGAGCCGCTGCCGGCCGACGCCGCCGGCCCGTCCGTGCGCGACGTGCGCTTTCGCATGCTCGAGGCGCTGGTCTCGTTCGACCGGCGCGGGGCGCTGGACGCGTACCAGGACGTGATGCGCCTGCCGCCCGAGCGCCGCGTTGAAGAGGTGCTGCTCCCCGTGCTGCGCCAGGTGGGCGAGCTGTGGGAGGCCAACGAGTGCGGCGTGGGCGAGGAGCACTTTGCCAGCGCCTTCATCCGCGAAAAGCTGGCGGGGATCATCGAGGACCTGGACACCGGCGCGGCCCGCGGCCCCGAGGCCGTGTGCGCCGGCGTGCCGGGCGAGATGCACGAGTGCGGGCTGCTGGCGGCCACCATTCACTTGGCCACGCGCGGCTGGCGGGTGGTGTACCTGGGTCCCGACGTGCCGGTGGCGGAAGTCAGCCGCATCCTGCACCAGCGCAGGCCGGCGCTCTTCTGCACCTCCATCGTCAACACGATGGCGATCGGCGACTTTCGCGCGCTGATGCGCTCCCTGCGCGACGCCGCGCCGGAGGGGACGGAGATCGTGGTGGGCGGCCCCGGCGTTCCCGCGCCCTTCGTCAGCGCCGAAGGCGTGCGCCTGATGGACGACCTGGCCGAGCTGGCGCACGCCGTCGCGTAGCCGCTGGCCATCGACGCGGACGAAAGAGCCCCACCCGGCAGCTGCCGGGTGGGGCTTCCTGTCATGCGACTCCACAAATCCCAAAAGCAATGATTTCCTGAGGGAGCGCCCACACGGAGCTTGAAGTCACGCCACCGCCCGGGCGCGACCGAAGGATCTCCTTTCGGCGGCCGCGGGGCTGGCTTCACGGCGTAGATCCAGCCCCGCGGTTCTGCCGGCGAGATCCTTCGGTCGGCGCCCTGGTTGCGGAGTCATGCCGGGTCAACGCGGCGCCTCCCTCAGGAAATCACATCACGGGGAATCTGTGGATTCCGAATCACATCTCCTGGATGTTCACCGGGCCGTTGGTGGTCACCACGCGGATGGTGGGGCCGCCGCCGTTGATGTCGGTGTTGATGCGCCCGCCGGGGCTCCAGCGCCGCCCGTCCTCGCGCGCGGGGCGAATGCCGCTGGGCGCGTTGATGGGGCCGTGCACGGTGCCGCTCTCCAGGTGCGCCGCGTACCCCCGCGGCAGGCGCAGGGTGACGGGGCCGTTCACCGTCTCCGCGTCCAGCCCCTCGCCGCTCCAGCGCCGGCCCGCCAGGGTGACGGTGATGGGCCCGTTCTGCGCCCGCGCCTGGACGTCGCCCGCCAGCTGGTTCAGGGAGATGGGGCCGTTCACCGCGCGCAGCTGGATGTCGCCGGACAGCCGCTCCACCGAGATGGGGCCGTTGTGCGTCTCCACGTTCAGGTCCGTGCGCGCGGGCACCAGGATCTCGTAGCTCACCGACCAGCTCTGGTTGCGCCCGGAGTTCTCCGGCCCGGTGGAGCGGATGGTGCCGTCGGTGCTCACGCGGACGCGCTCCGCCAGCGCGCGCGCATCCGCCGACGTGCGGGCGTGGGTCTGCACGCGGGCGCGCACCAGCACGTCGCGGCCGTCCCAGGCGCGCACGGCCACGCCGCCGTTCTGCCCCGCGTCCACCCGCAGCGACCCGCGCGCCGGAACGCGCGTCTCGCGCACCTCGCAGTGCACCTCGCGGTCGTTGCCGCGGTTGTTGCGGCGGCAGTTCTCCACCCAGCGGTCGGAGTCGTTCTGCGCGGCGGCCGGGGCGGCCACGGCCGCAAGGACGAGCGAAAAGAGGAAGAGGCGCGACGTACGCATCAGCGGAGCTCCGGAATCGTGGAGTTGGAGGAGGCGGCAGCATCGTGCCGCCGTCGAAACCGATGCTCTGATGCGCCTCACCCCCGGAGGGTTTGGATGATGATACAACTCCGGGAAAAGAGTGGTCTCACACAGAGTCAACAGAGTCAACAGAGTGAAGCCGCGGCGAGCCGGCCCGGCCTTCGCGCGCTGTGGACGTTTCGATGGCGGGGATGCTCCGGGGTCCGTCAACGCGGCACGAGAAAACTGTTGACTCTGCTAACTCTGCGTGAGACCCGTTCTTTTAGCGGATTCGGCAGATCCTGATCCTCGCGCGCCAAGAAGCATCATGCGAAAAACGAAGAAAGGACGCGGAGATGGCTCATCGCGTCCTCTCATGTCCTCCGCGTGATACCAATTCTGGAAAAACATAGGGTACAGAGGAACAGACAAAAGCCAGAGGAACGGAGACGACCGGTTTTCCCCTGTTCCTCCGGCTGTTGTCTGTT
Organism: Longimicrobium sp.; assembly: GCA_035635315.1. Taxonomy (GTDB): domain Bacteria; phylum Gemmatimonadota; class Gemmatimonadetes; order Longimicrobiales; family Longimicrobiaceae; genus Longimicrobium. Next base: position 4,867 of record DASQBH010000377.1, on the reverse strand, counting down.
CCTCTGTACCTTTCGCTGTTTGTTTTTGCGGTCCGGTACGAGGCGAGAGTCTTCAGCGATGCCGATGAGGTCGTGCGACGGTTCAGCGCACGGGATTGGCGCGCGCCGCTTCGATGATGGCGACCACGCCGGGGTGGCGGGGGCGGCGCTCCACGGTAAGGGCAAAGAAGTGCTGCACGGCGTCCGGCGCCTCGCCCACCGGCTCCAGCGCGTGCCGTTCGCCCAGCTCCGCCGCAACCACGCTGGGCGCGGCGATCACGCCGGTGGCGGACTGCGCCAGCAGCAGCCGCGACGTCCAGTCGTCCAGCTCCGCCACCACGGTGGGCGCAACGCCGGCGGCCTGCAGCCAGGCGTCCACCGAGCGCCGCAGGGCCGCGTCGGCCGGGGGCATGACGATGGGGACGCCGTCCAGCGATGCCGGAAAGCGCTCCGCCAGCTCCACGGCCAGGTCGTGCGTGGCCAGAAAGGTGACGCCGCAGTGGCCCAGCGGGTGCGGCCGCGCGCGGACGGCAGAGCCGGCGGGAAGGCGCTCTGCGCTGAGCACCACGTCCAGCTCGCGGGCGCCCAGCTCCGCGCTCAGCCGCGCCAGCGGACCATGGTGCACCGCCAGGCGCACGGGGCGCGCCAGCCGCAGCGCGGGGGCCAGCAGCCGGTGCGTCAGCGTGGGAGGCACGCCCTCGGCCACCCCCACGGAAAGCCCCAGGGGACGCCGGCCGCCGTGCTCCAGCGTCTCCAGCATCTCGCGGCCCAGGGCAAAGATCTCGTCCGCGTAGCCGTACACGGTGGTGCCGGCGGGCGTGAGCGCCAGCCCGCGTCCGCTCTTTTCGAAGAGCTTTTCCCCCAGCGACCGCTCCAGCCGCTGGATCTGGCTGCTCACCGCCGGCTGCGAGACCCCCAGCTTGAGGGTGGCGGCGGCAATGCTCCCCTCGCGGGCCACCATCCAGAAGTACAGCAGGTGGTTGTAGTTGAGCGTCGCCATGTGCGCGGGGCTTGAGTGCTGGGCACCCTTGCGGCAAGGGCGCGTACACGCGGACGGGCCGCCCCGATCCGGGACGGCCCGTCTACGACGCCGGCTGTACGGGCCGGCGGCCGGAGCAGGGACGCGGGAGGCTGGGGGCCGCGAAGATCTGTGCTTCGCATAGTCGGGGGGCGCCGTACTGTGAAACCGCGCATTGAATGGTGCAACCCCCAACCTGCCCGCACCCTGGCTGCTCCAGCCCTTTCAAAAGCTGGCACGGGTGGTCTGCTACCAACTCGTGTAGCAACGGACATACCGCGTCCGGCCCGGATGGGGCGATCTTCGCAAATTACTGCTGTATCAAGTCTTACAAAAACCTTGACACGCGATGGCGGGATGCGAGGTGGGGCAGACACGGTACACACCGTGGCGTAAAACACCCAAACCGCTGTTCCCACAACTGCCGCAAGGTCCCCGATGCGCCAATCATACGTTCCGAACCACTCTCAATCCCCCATAATTTTTTCGATTCGCACAAAGTATCGCGTCTTCTCCCCGCAAGCAAATCGCTCCCCGGACACACGCGCCCGGGGAGCGATTTTGTTTGTGTTTGCTGCGCATCCGGATCCAGCGTGCGGAGCGGCACCGTTTCAAGGAAGACACTGACCGTTCGGAGGGGGAGTGCCACATCCGGCCAGAAGCTGACTTCCTGAGGGAGCGCCACGCGGACCCCGAACCTCCACGATCCCCTGTGCGCGACCGAAGCGATCTCCCTCCCGGTGACCTCGGGGCCGGATTCACCCCGAGGATCCAGCCCCGCGGTTCTGCCGGCGAGATCCTTCGGTTGGCGCCATGACCGTCATACGAGCAAGGTGTGGAGCGGCGCCTCCCTCAGGACATCAACGCTGACAGGTCCTCTCAGGCCTGCGCGACGCGCGTGAGCTTGGCGTCCACGGACTGCAGCAGCTCGCGGAACGACTTGGCGAACTTCTCCACCCCCTCGCGCTGCAGCTGGTCCGTCACCTCGTCCATGTCGATCCCCAGCTCGCGCAGGGCGGCGATGTCGGCCACCGCCTGGTCCACGTCCTGGTCCACCGTGCTCCTGGCGACGCCGTGGTCGGCGAACGCCTCGATGGTGGCCAGGGGCATGGTGTTGACGGTGTGCTGCCCGATCAGCTCCTCGACGTAGATCACGTCGCGGTAGTCCGGGTTCTTGGTGCTGGTGCTGGCCCACAGCGGCCGCTGCACCTGCGCGCCGGCCGCCGCCAGCCGCTCCCAGCGCTCGCTGGTAAAGATCTCCTGAAAGCGCCGGTAGGCCAGCTTGGCGTTCGCCACCGCCGCCTTGCCCCGCAGCGAGAGCGCGCGCTCCTTCACCACGTCGTCGGTGGCGGCTTCGGCGAGCTTGTTGAGCTGCGCGTCCACGGCACTGTCCACCCGCGAGACGAAGAACGAGGCCACGGAGCCCACGTGGTCCAGCGGCTCCCCCGCCTGGTGGCGCCGCTCCAGCCCGCGCAGGAACGCCTCCATCACCTGCTCGTGGTTCTTCACGGAGAACAGGAGCGTGATGTTCACGTTCAGCCCCTCGGAGAGCAGCTGCTCGATCACGGGAAGGCCGGCTTCGGTCCCCGGCACCTTGATCATCAGGTTGGGCCGGTTGACGGCCTGCCACAGCCGCCGCGCCTCGGCCAGGGTGCCGGCCTCGTCGTGCGCCAGCTCCGGCGAGACCTCCAGCGAGACGAAGCCGTCCGTGCCGTTGGACTCGTCGTACACGCCGCGGAACAGGTCGCAGGCGCGGGTGATGTCTTCCACCGCAAGCGCCTCGTACGCCTCGTTGGCGTCGGCCTGGTCGGCGGCCAGCAGGTCGAAGGCGTCGTCGTAGTCGTCGCTGTCGCCGATGGCCTGCTCGAAGATGGAGGGGTTGCTGGTCACGCCGCGCAGGTCGTAGCGGCGGATCATCTCCTCCAGCTCGCCGTTGTCCAGGATGCCGCGGCGGATGTAGTCCAGCCACACGCTCTGCCCCAGCGCGTGCAGCTGGTGCAGCGGGTTCTTGTCGCCGGACTCGACGGCGTCGGTCGGGTGCTTGGTCTCGGGATCCATCGTCCTATCCTCCCCGGAGGGTGTTGGTACGAGAGTACGAAAGTACGGGAGTACGGGCTCGGCGTGAACCCGCGGCCTCACATCCAATCCACCAGCGTACTCTCGTACTCCGTACTTTCGTACTCCTACTTCTCGTCCGTTCCGTGCGCCGTGGGCCCCGCCCCGGCACGGCCCATCTCCGACTCGCCGTCGCCCATCCCCAGAAGAAGCTTGGCCTTGGCGACGACGTTGTCCGCGCTCAGCCCCAGCTCCTGGAACACCCGCTTGGCCGGGGCCGACGCGCCGAAGCGGCTGATGCCGATCGCCTCGCCCTCGCTCCCCACCCAGCGGTGCCACCCCATGGGATGCGCGGCTTCGATCGAGACACGCGCCTGGATGGCCGGCGGCAGCACCTGGTCGCGGTACGCCTTCGATTGCTGCGAAAACAGGGCCCAGCTGGGCATGCTCACCACGCGGGCGCGCACCCCCTCGCCGGCCAGCGCGTCGCGCGCCTCCAGCGCCAGCGCCACCTCGGAGCCGGTGGCGATCAGGATCACCTGCGGGTCGCCGCCCTCCGCATCCGCCAGCACGTACGCGCCCTTCCGCAGCCCCGACGCGGGCGCCAGCGTGCCGCGGTCCAGGATCGGCAGCGCCTGGCGGGTGAGGGAAAGGAAGACGGGCCCTTCCGTGTGCTCCATGGCGAAGCGCCACGCCTCGGCCGTCTCGTTGGCGTCCGCCGGGCGCAAGTCGATGAGCCCCGGGATGGCGCGCAGCGAGGGAAGCTGCTCGATCGGCTGGTGCGTGGGGCCGTCCTCGCCCAAGCCCACGGAGTCGTGGGTGTAGACGTAGATGGTCGGCTGCTCCATCAGCGCGGCGAGGCGGACCGGCGGGCGCATGTACTCGCTGAAGATCAGGAAGGTGCCGCCGAACACGCGCACCCCGCCGTGCAGCGTCATCCCGTTCATCACCGACCCCATGGCGTGCTCGCGCACGCCGAAGTGCAGGATCCGCCCCGCGTAGTTGTCGGCCCCGAAGTCGCCGCCGCCGTCGATGTTGGTGTTGTTGCTCCCCGCCAGGTCCGCCGAGCCCCCCATCAGCCAGGGCACCCGCCTGGCGATCGCGTTCAGCGCCTTCCCCGACGCGGCGCGCGTGGCGATCGGCTTGTCGTCCTTGCCCCACGTCGGGAGGTCCGCGTCCCACCCCTGCGGCAGCGTGCGCGAGAGCGCCTGCTCCAGCTCCGCCGCCACGTCCGGGTGAGCCTGGCGAAAGGTCGCCATCCGCTGGTTCCAGTCGTCCTGCGCCGGCGCGCCGCGCTCGCCCGACGCGCGCATGTGCGCCAGCGCCTCGTCGGGGACAAAGAAGCTGTCCTGCGAGGGCCAGCCCAGCGCCGTCTTGGTGAGCTTGATCTCTTCCTCGCCCAGCGCCTCGCCATGCGCCTTTTCGGAGCCCGCCTTGTTGGGCGAGCCGTAGCCGATGATGGTGCGAACGGAGATCATGGACGGCCGCGGGTCCGCCTTGGCCTCGCGGATGGCCGCGTCGATGGCCTCCAGGTCGTTGCCGTCCTCCACCCGCGCCGTGTGCCAGCCGTACGCCTCGAAGCGCTTGCCCACGTCCTCCGTGAACGCGAGGTCGGTACTCCCCTCGATGGTGATCTTGTTGTCGTCCCAGAAGTAGATGAGCTTGCCCAGCTTCAGGTGCCCCGCCAGCGAGCCCGCCTCGGATGCCACGCCCTCCATCAGGTCGCCGTCGGAGCAGATGGCGTAGACGCAGTGGTCGATGACGCCATGCCCCGGCCGGTTGTAGCGCGCGGCCAGGTGCGCCTCCGCCAGCCCC
>DASQBH010000376.1:0-2492 GCA_035635315.1 Longimicrobium sp. | reverse complement strand
GCAGAGCCAGCGGAGTTTTCTCGTGCCCTTTCCGCTGCTTCGGGTCGATGCCTCTTCCTGTGACGGTACGGCACGCGGGCCGGTCGACGAGGCACGGGCCGGTGTGGGCTGTCGGGAACGGGAGAGGGATGGAAGCGCGGCAGGGGGCACATCCGCGTTTTTTGGGGGAGGGATGCGGATCGCCGGATGCTCTCCGGAGCGCACGAGAGCAAGAGGTTCGCACCTCCTGATGCGCGATCTTGAGAACCATCCCTCCACTCCTCGATCGAGGTGAGCGGCGCAGTCTACGGATGCTTGTCTTGCCGATGCCGGATCAGCCGATTCGCCTGCGCGGGAGCGGCAGCGTAGATTGCGCGCGCGGTCCGCGAAGGTGAAGATCCGCACTCTCCGCCCGTATCCACACCACCACCGAACACGATGGAAGACGCGCCCGCGAGCGAGGCCAGGACCGGCCTGTTCCTTGCCTTCGAAGGGGTGGAGGGCTCCGGCAAGACCACGCAGGTGGCGCTGCTGGCGGCGTGGCTGCGCGAGCAGGGGCTGGACGTGGTGGTGGCGCGCGAGCCCGGCTCCACCCCGCTGGGAGAGCGGGTGCGGCAGACGGTGCTGGGCGAGGTGGGGCTGCACGTGCCCCCGCGCAGCGAGCTGTTCCTGATGCTGGCGGCGCGCGCCGCCTTCGTGGAGCAGGTGGTGCTTCCCGGCGTGGCCGCGGGGCGCATCGTGATCGCGGACCGCTTCGAGCTGTCGACGCTGGCGTACCAGGGCGCGGGGCGCGGGCTGCCGCTGGACGAGGTGGTGGAGTGCAACCGCATCGCCACGGGCGGGGTTACGCCCGACGCCACGGTGCTGCTGGACGTGGATCCGGAGGTGGGCGCGGCCCGGCAGCGGGCGGAGGGGAAGTCCGCGGACCGCATGGAGTTGGAGGACGCGGAGTTCCACCGCAGGGTGGCGGCGGCGTACCGCGCGCACGCCGCGCGGGTGGCCGGAATCGTGCGGGTGGACGCGGAGGCGCCGCGCGACGAGGTGCAGCGGCGGGTGCGGGAGGCGCTGGCCGCGCGGCTGCCAGAAACTTTCCCCGCGACGGGGTTTATCAGCCAGTAAGCGGGGCGCGCGCGCGAGTGCGGGCGGCCCTTTCCCCAGCAGGTGGTCCGGAGGTCCGATGAAGTACAAGCGCACCGTCGTCGCCCCGCTCATGATGGGCGCCGTGGCCGTGGTTTCCGGCGGCTGGCTGCTGCAGCAGGACGTGGGCAGCCAGCAGAGCGTCTTTCAGCGCGCGCGCCTGTTCGACGAAGTGATCGAGTTCGTCCAGAACCGGTACGTGGAGCCGCACAGCGAGGCCGACCTGTACAAGAAGGCGGTGGAGGGGCTGCTCACCGAGCTGGGCGACCCGCACACCACCTTCATGACGGCCGAGCAGTACGAGGACCTGCACCGCCAGACCACCGGCGAGTACGGCGGCCTGGGGATCCAGATCTCCTCGCGCGACGGCTGGGTGACGGCCGTCAGCATCCTCCCCGACACGCCGGCGGAGGAAGAGGGGATGCGGGTGGGCGACCGGTTCCTGGAGATCAACGGCAAGAGCGCCGAGGGGTGGACGGACGACCAGGCGGTCAAGGAGCTGCGCGGCCCCCGCGGCACGCAGGTGCAGCTGAAGGTGCAGCGGGTGGGGGTGGAGCAGCCCCTGAGCTTCACCATCACCCGCGAGGCCATCCACGTGCGCTCGGTGCCGTACTCGTACATGGTGGCGCCGGGGGTGGGGTACGCCAACCTGATCGTCTTCAGCCAGACCAGCACGCAGGAGCTGCGGGCGGCCATCGACAGCCTGCGCGCGCAGGGCGCCCGCTCGCTGGTGCTGGACCTGCGCGGCAACCCGGGCGGCCTGCTGGACGAGGGCGTGAGCGTGTCGGACCTCTTCCTTCCCCGCGGCCAGGCGGTGGTGGAGACCCGCGCCCGCGATCCGCGGGAGAGCGAGACCTACCGCGCCAGCACGCCCGACTCGTACGACGGGCTCAAGGTGGCGGTGCTGGTGGACGCCTACAGCGCCAGCGCGGCCGAGATCGTGGCCGGCGCGCTGCAGGACCACGACCGCGCGGTGGTGCTGGGGACCACCACGTACGGCAAGGGCTCGGTGCAGTCGGTCTTCCAGCTCTCCGGCGGCGACTTTCTGAAGATGACGACGGCCAAGTGGTACACGCCGGTGGGCCGCTCCATTCAGAAGGACGTCAAGGCGGGCGACGAAGCGGCGGTGGAGGAGGATCCCGCGGTGATGGGTGCCGACGGGACGCCGGTGACGCAGGATACGACCAAGCGCGTGCCGTATCGCACGGACAGCGGGCGGACGGTCTTTGGCGGCGGCGGCATCGTGCCGGACCTGGTGGTGAAGCAGGACACGGCCAACGCGGCGGAAAAGGCGTTCTTCGAGGCGGCGTCGGAAAAGGCGGCCAAGTTCCAGGACGCCCTGTTCACCTACGCCGTGGCGTACGAGCGCAGCCAGC
>DASQBH010000375.1:0-13035 GCA_035635315.1 Longimicrobium sp. | reverse complement strand
GACCGTGCAGGACGTGTCGCAGGCGCTCAGGGACGCCAACGCGGCGGCGCCGGGGGGAACCATCCGCCGCGGCCGCTACCGCTACGCGCTGCGCACCCTGGGCGAGTTGCAGGGGACGGAGGAGATCGCCGCCGTGCCGCTGCGCAAGGTGGGGGGGACCCGGGACTCCACCGGCGCGCAGGTGCTGATGCGCGACGTGGCGCGGGTGGCGGACGGCTTTCGAGAGCGCGAGTCGGTGGCGCGCTACAACGGCCAGGAGGCCGTGGGCTTGATGGTGTTCAAGAACGCGGACGCCAACACCGTCCGCGTGGCGCGGGAAGTGGACCGCACACTGGAGCAGCTGCGCCGGGAGTACCCGGACGTCAAGGTGGAAGTGGCGATGAGCCAGGCCGGCTTCATCTCCGACGCGCTGAGCAACGTGGTCCAGGAAGTGATCCTGGGCGGCATCCTGGCGTTCCTGGTCCTCTTCCTCTTCCTTCGCGAGGCGCGCTACCCCGTCGCCATCGCCCTGGCCATCCCCATCTCCCTCATCGCCACCTTCGCCATGATGCAGGCGGCGGGGGTGTCGCTCAACATCCTGTCGCTGGGCGGGATGGCGCTGGGCGTGGGGCTGCTGATGGACAACTCCATCGTGGTGCTGGAGAACATCTTCCGGCACCGCGAGCTGGGGCTGCGCGCCCGCCTGGCCGCCGCCGCCGGCGCGGAGGAGGTGCAGCGCGCCATCACCGCGTCGACCCTCACCACCATCGCCGTCTTCGGCCCCATCGTCTACGTGGAGGGGGTCGCGGGCGAGTTGCTGGGCGCGCTGGCGCTGACCGTCGCCTTCTCCCTCCTCGCCTCCATCCTGGTCGCCGTCACCTTGCTCCCCGCCCTGGCGGCGCGGTGGGAGGGGGAGACGAAGCGCGTGGGCGCGGGGCGGATCGCGCGGTTCTTCGCGCCGCTGCTGGACGGCTTCGACCGGGGCTTCGCGCGCTTCGCCCGCTTCTACGAGCGCACGCTGCACGCGGGGATGGCGCACCGGGGGCGGACGATGGCGGTCGCCTTCGGGCTGCTGGCGGTGGGCATCCTGGTCGGCGTCTCGCTTCCCCGCGGGGTGCTGCCGGAGGTGGACCAGGGGCAGTTTCGCCTGCGGATGGAGCTGCCGCAGGGCACGCCGCTGGAGCGCACGGCGGAAGAGACGGCGCGGCTGGAGAAGCTGCTGGCCGCCGACCCCGCCGTGGCGGCGACCTTTACCCGCGTGGGCCGGCAGATCGCCGTGGCGGGGATGGACGATCGGGAGAGCGGGCTGAACACGGCGGTGGTGGACGTGCGGCTGAAGGAGGGCGAGCGGACGGCGGCGGCGCTGCAGCGGCTGGGCGCGGCCATGCGGACCTTTCCCGCCGGCGCGGTGACGGTGGAGGCGGGGCAGGCGACGGCGCTGGGCAAGCTCCTCGGCGGCGGCGAGGCGGACCTGGCGGTGCGCGTGCGCGGCGAGAACCTGGAGCAGGCCATGGCGTACGCCACCGCGGCGCAGCGCCGGCTCTCCGCGGAGCCGTCGCTGCGCAACGTGCGGGTGGGGACGGAGATGGGGCAGCCGGAGATGCGGGTGGAGATCGACCGCGAGCGCGCGGCGGCGTTTGGCGTGGACCCGGCGAAGATCGCGGCGACGGTGCAGGACTACATGCAGGGCGACGCCGCCACGGAGCTGGTGGAGTTCGACCGCAAGGTGCCGATCGTCGTCCGCCTGCCGGAGGACGCCCGCCGCAGCGCCGCCACGCTGGAGCAGCTGACCATCGACGGCGTGCCCCTGCGCGAGCTGGTGCGCGTGTTCGACGCCGCGGGGCCGGCGGAGATCCGGCGCATCGACCAGTCGCGCGTGGTCACCGTGCACGCGGACGTGGCGTCCGGCGGGGTGGACGCGGCGGTCCGGAAAGTGGAGGCGGCGCTGGCCGCCACGCCGGTTCCGTACGGGTTGCGGGTGGAGATCGGCGGCGAGAACGAGGAGATGCGCAAGGGCTTCCGCGACCTGGGCTTCGCCTTCCTGCTCGCCGTCCTGCTGGTCTACATGCTCCTGGCGGCGGAGTTCGAGTCGCTGCTCCTTCCCTTCATCGTCCTGCTCGCCGTCCCCCTGGCCGCGGTGGGCGCCACGCTGGCGCTGTGGGTTACGGGGGCGGGGATCAACACCATGTCGCTGATCGGGATGGTGATCTTAGTGGGCATTGTGGACAACGACGCGGTGGTGAAGGTGGACTTCATCAACCAGGCGCGAAAACGGGGGATGGCGCGCCGGGAGGCCATCTTTGCGGCGGGGCACGCGCGCATGCGGCCGATCGTGATGAACACCATCACCGCCATGCTCGGCCTGCTGCCGATGGCGCTGGCGATCGGCCCCGGCGCGGAGCTGCAGGCGCCGCTGGCCATCGCCGTCTTCGGCGGGCTGCTTTCCGCCACCGCGCTGACGCTGGTCGTCATCCCCGTCGCGTACGACCTGCTGGACGAGGCCGGGGAGCGCATCCGCGCCTTCTTCGGCCGCCCCGCCGCCGTGCGAGACCCCGAGGTGCAGGTCCCCGCCGGCCTGGCCGCGGGGGACTGAAAAGATCAGGTCTCACACAGAGTCAACAGAGTCAACAGAGTGAAGCCATGGTGAGACAGTCAGGGCCTTCGCGCGTTGTGGATGTTTCGTCGGAGCGGATGAGCTCCAGCGTCTGTCGCGCGGCACGAGAAAACTCTGTTGACTCTGTTGACTCTGTGTGAGGCCAAATCTTTTTGCGAATTCACCGATCCATCCATTCCACACCTTCTTAGCTGAGCCTCCCATGCGGAACCCCGTTGTCGTCGCGGCTGCGTGCGCGGTACTCTCCTTCTCCCTGGCGGCGTGCGGAGGGGACGCGCGCGCGGCCGGACCCGTGGTGCGCGACAGCGCCGGCATCCGCATCGTGCAGAACGAGGCGCCGGCGTGGAAGGAGGGCCAGGAATGGACGGTCGATGCCGAGCCGGTGGCGGACCTGGGCGTGGCGGAGGGGGACACGCACCAGCAGTTCGGCCGGGTGGCGGACGCGCTGCGGCTTTCGGACGGCACGCTGCTGGTGGCGGACGAGCAGGCGCAGGAGATCCGCGCCTTCGATGCCGAGGGGCGCCACCTGCGGACGATGGGCCGCGCCGGCGGCGGCCCCGGCGAGTTCCAGGGGCTGATGGGGCTGCACCTGCTCCCCGGCGACACGGTGGCCGCGTACGACTACCAGGGCCCGCGCATCTCCTTCTTCGCCCCCGGCGGCGCCTACGTGCGCAGCGTGACGCTGCAGCCGCTGGACGGCAAGGTGCCCCCGCGCCCCCTGGGCTTTCTGCCGGACGGCCGGATGGTGGTGACGCAGCTGTACAACCCGGAGTTCCAGCCCAGCACCAGACCCACCCGCGACACGGTGACGCTGGCCGTGTACTCCGCCGCGGGCGCGCAGGCGGCGTCGCTGGGCCGCGTTCCCGGTGACGAGGTGGTGAGCGTCTCGGGCAGCTCGGGACAGAACATGATCAGGATGACCGAGCGGCCGCCCTTTGGCCTCTCCACCGTGTTCGCGGTGCGCGGGCCGGGGCTGCTGGTGGGCGATCCCGTGCGCTACGAGCTGGTGGAGCGGCGGCCGGACGGCGCGGTCGCGCGCCTCATCCGCCGCGCCGGGGCCCGCGAGCCGGTGACGCAGGCGGACCGCGACGCCATCACGGAGCGCCGCCGCGAGGGGCTGACCGACCCGCGGTTCCGGCAACTGCATGAGCAGCTGATCAAGAACACCACCTTTCCCGAGCACAAGCCGTATTTCACGGCGCTGGGAGCGGACCTGGCCGGCAACACCTGGGTGCAGCGCCCCTCCGACCCCGAGGCCGCCACGCCGTGGGACGTGTTCGACGCGGAGGGCCGGTGGCTGGGTACGGTGGAGACCCCCGCCGGCCTGCGGGTGACGCAGTTCGGCGAGGACTTCGTGGTCGGCGTCTGGAGCGACGAGCTGGACGTGGCCCACGTCCGCGTGCACCGCATCCAGAAGCCCGCGGCGCGATGATCCGCGCCCGGGCAACCCGCGGCGCGTCCGTGCGCATCCCATCCACGCAGCTCAGAGTGTGTTCAAGAATCTGGTCTTTCAAACCACCGAGGATTGATTTCCTGAGGGAGCGCGCCTCCGGAACTTGAAGCAAATTAACCGCTTGTGCTCGACCGAAGGATCTCGTCCCGGCGATCGCGGGGGCTGGCTACGCGGCACCGGTCCAGCCCCCGGGTGCTGCCGGCGAGATCCTTCGGTCGGCGCCAGATTGCTTACGTGGCAGCGAGTTGGGAGCGGCGCCTCCCTCAGAGCGTGTTCAAGAATCTGGTCTTTCAGATAACCGAGGTTTGATTTCCTGAGGGAGCGCGCCCCCGGAACTTGAAGCTACTCAACCGCTTGCGCGCGACCGAAGGATCTCGTCCCGGCGATCGCGGGGCTGGCAACGCGGCGCTGATCCAGCCCCCAGGTGCTGCCGGCGAGATCCTTCGGTCGGCGCCAAATTGCTTACACAGCAGCGGGTCGGGAGCGGCGCCTCCCTCAGGAAATCAACCGGTGAGGCTGATTCTTAAACACACTCTCAGGAAATCAACCGGTCAGGCTGATTTCTTAAACACATTCTCACACCCGATCGCATCCGCCGCATGATCCGCATCCCCACCCTCCGCACCGCCGCCGCCGGCCTGTCGTGCGCCCTGCTCGCCGCGTGCGGGGGCGGGGGAGACGGCGGGCCGCCGTTCGCCGCGCGCGACAGCGCGGGGGTGCGCATCGCGGAGAGCCGCGCGGCGGCGTGGGCGCCGGGGGAGGAGTGGACGGTGGGCGCGACGCCGCTGGCCGACGTGGCGGTGGGGCGCGCGCCCTCTCTCGCGGTGCGGCTGGGGGACGGCCGGATCGCGGTGACGGGGGATGACGAACGGTCGGTCCGCTTCTTCGGCGCGGACGGCGTGCCGGGAACCGTCGCGCGTCCGGCGGACTGGCCGGAGACGATCACCTGGGTGGGGGTGGGGCCGGGAGATTCGCTGCTGGTGTGGCAGCCGCGGCGGCTTTCCGTCTTCACCCCCGCGGGCGCGCTCGCGCGCGAGGTGCGGCCGCCTGAGCTGGAGTACCTGGAGCCGCGGATGCTGGGGCGGCTGGCGAACGGCACGCTGCTGGTGACCGCCGGCCACCAGGACCCCCACGACCCCGCGCGTCCGCGGCGCGACCTGATCACCCACCTGTGGGTGGGCGCGGAGGGCGGGCTGCTGGGCCGCTTTGCCGACCTTCCCGACGTGCAGCGGGTGTCGGTCTACGAATCGGGCGCCTACGAGGTGCCCTTCTCCACCCGCACGCTGGTCGCGGTCTCCGGCGACGAGGTGCTGGTGGGCGACAACGCGACCTTCGAGTTCGCCGCCTTTGGCCCGGACGGCGAGCTGAAGCGGGTGGTGCGCCGCGCGTGGGAGCCGCTGCCGGTGACCCCCGCGGACGTTGAGGCGCACCACGCGCGGCTGGACCCCGACGCGGCGGGCTACACCGGCGAGGATCTGGCCACCTTCCACCGCCTGCGCGCGGCGCGGCGCGAGCAGCTGCGGCACGCGGACACCTTTCCCGCGTTCACGGCGCTGCTGGCCGGGGCGGACGGCACGGTGTGGGCGGAGGAGCCGCGCCACCTGCACGACTACTGGCCCCGCTGGTCGGTGTTCGACGCGCAGGGGCGCTGGCTGGGGACCGTGAAGATGCCCTCCGGCTTCACGCTGCAGCAGGCGGGGAAGGACTGGGTGCTGGGGATGGAGCCGGACACCCGGGGGGTGCTGCACGCGCGCGTGTACCCGCTCACCCGCCCGGCCGCCCCATGATCCGCTTCTCCATCCGCCGCCCCGTGGCCGTGGGGATGCTGTACGCGGCGCTGGCCCTGCTGGGCGTGGCGTCGTGGCTCAACGTGCCCGTGGAACTGCTGCCGGAGACGGAGCTGCCGCGGCTGCGCATCACCGCGCAGTGGCCCGGCGCCTCGCCCGAGGTGACGGAGGCGTTCCTCACCTCGCCGATCGAGGCGGCGGTGCAGCAGGTGCGCGGGGTGGAGCAGGTCACCAGCACCTCGGAGGAGGAGCGGGGCACCGTGGAGGTGCAGTTCGGCCGCGAGGTGGACATGGACTTCGCGCGGCTGGAGCTGAGCGAGCAGCTGGCCGCGCTGGACGAGAACCTCCCCGAAGGCGCGCTGCGGCCCGTGGTGGAGCCGTACGTGCCGGAGGAGTTCCAGAGCCAGAGCCGACCCTTCCTCAGCTACACCCTCACCGGCCCGTTCACCCCCGAGGCGCTGCGCACGCTGCTGGACGACGTGGTGGCGCCGGAGCTTCGGCAGGTGGACGGGGTGGCGGACGTGCAGGCGTTCGGCGGGCGCGACCGGGTGCTGGAGATCGGCCTGGACGAGCGGCGCACCCTGGCGCTGGGGCTGGACCCGGAGACCGTGCGGCAGAAGGTGGGGGGGCTGCAGGACGTGCGCGAGGCGGGCGTCATCCGCCGCGGGGGGATGCTGTACACGCTGGCCATCCGCGAGAACGCGGAGTCGGCGGCGCGCATCCGCCGGCTGCCGCTGCTGACGGACCGGGGGCGCGTCGTGCGGCTGGAGGACGTGGCCGTGGTCCGCGACACCTACGAGGAGCCGCGCACCTTCTACCGCATCGACGGGCAGCCCGCGGTCAGCTTTCAGGTGGTCAAGGAGATCGGCACCAACGTGGTGGGCGTGGCCGACGCGGCCAAGGCGCGGATGGCGGAGGTGCAGAAGCGGCTTCCCGGCGGCGCCACGGTGATCCTGGACCAGGACGAGAGCGACGCCGTGCGCGCCCAGCTTACGGACCTGCGCGGGCGCGCGCTGTCGTCGGCCGTGATCGTCTTCATCGTCCTCTTCTTCTTTCTGCGCTCCTTCCGCTCTGCCGCCATCGTCTTCAGCAGCATCGCCTTCGCGGCGCTCATCACCCTCAACCTCATCTACTTCGGCGGGTTGACGCTCAACGTGCTGACGCTGATGGGGCTGGCGATGGGGTTCGGGCTCATCATCGACAACGCCGTCGTCGTCCTGGAAAACGTCTTTCGCCACGCGCGGACGGCGCCGGACGCGGAGCAGGCGGCGGAGCGGGGCGCCCGCGAGATGGTGCTCCCCGTGCTCGCCGCCACGCTGACCACCATCATCGTCTTCATCCCCTTCATCTACCTGCAGGGCGAGCTGCGGCTGTTCTACGTGCCGCTGGCGATCGTCGTCGGGTTCACCAACCTGGCGTCGCTGCTGGTGACCTTCTCCTTTACCCCGGCGCTGGCGGGGCGGCTGCTGGGGAGCCGGGTGCGGAGGATCCGCGAGGCGGCGCGCGACGAGCGGCCGCCGGTGTACGCGCGGGTCTACGCGGGGCTGGTGGGCGCCACGCTGCGCCGGCCCTGGGTGGCGGTGGCGGCGTCGCTCCTGGCGCTGGCGGGATCGGGGTACCTGTTCGACAAGTACGTGACGCGCGGGACGGTGTGGCGGCCGTGGTACGAGGAGGAGTCGTACATCCGCATCGGCTTCGACCTGCCGCGCGGCGAAGAGCTGCAGCGCACGGACGAGCTGGTGCGCTTCTTCGAGGCGCGGCTGGGGGCGATGCCGGAGGTGGAGCGGTTCACCACCAACGTGTATCCCCAGGCGGCGCAGATCCGGGTGGAGTTTCCCGACAGCCTGCAGGAGACGTCGGTGCCGCTCTCCGTCAAGGAGCAGATGGAGGCGTACAGCCACCAGTACGGCGGCGCGGAGGTGCGGGTGACGGGGTACGGGCCGTCGTTCTACGGCGGGGGCTCGTCGCCGCCCAACTACAGCATCCAGGTGCTGGGCTACAACTACGAGCGGGTGCGCGAGATCGCGGAAGACCTGGGGCGGCGGCTGCGGGGCTTCTCCCGCATCCAGGACGTGGACACCAACTCGTCGGGCGCCTGGTTCGAGCGCGACAAGGCCACGGAGGTGGTGCTGAACGTGGACCGCGCGGCGCTGGCGGCGCACGGGCTTACGGCGCGCGAGGTGGTGGGCCGGGTGACGGCGGCGGTGGGGCGCAACGGGCAGCGCGGCTACCTGCGCGTGGGCGACGAGGAGGTGCGCTTTTCGGTGGCGCTGGACGGGCACCAGCGGCTGGACGTGCAGGAGCTGCAGCAGCTGCCCATCCCCGCGCCGGGGGGCGGGTCGGTGCGGCTGGCGGACGTGGCGCGGGTGGGGGAGCGCGAGGTGCTCAGCCGCATCATCCGCGAGGACCAGCAGTACCAGCGCACGGTGAGCTACGAGTTTCGCGGCCCCAACAAGCTGGGCGACAAAGTGCACGAGGCGGTGATGAAGACCACGCGCGTCCCCGCCGGCTACACGCTGGTGGGGCGCGAGGAGTGGAAGTGGTCCGACGACGAGCGGCGTCAGATCTACGGGGTGCTGGCCGTGTCGCTGGTCCTGGTCTTCATGGTGACGGCGGCGCTCTTCGAGTCGTTGCGCCAGCCGCTGTGCGTGCTGCTTACGGTGCCCATGGCGCTCATCGGCGTCTTTCTCACCTTCTTCTTTACCGGCGCCAGCTTTACCCGCGAGGCGTTCATCGGGGTGATCATGATGGGGGGCGTGGTGACCAACAACGCCACGCTGCTGGTGGACCACATCAACCAGCTGCGCCGCGGGGCCGGCGTCTCGCTGCACGAGGCGGTGCTGCGCGGCACGCTGGAGCGGGTGCGGCCGATCCTGATGACCAGCGCGGTGACCATCCTGGGCCTGCTTCCCCTGGTGATCGCCAGCGAGGCGGCGGACGCCAACATCTGGAACGCGCTGGGCTACGCGCTGCTGGGCGGCCTGGCCAGTTCCACCGTGCTGGTCCTTACCGTGACCCCCGCGCTCTACCTGCTCTTCGAGCGCGGCCCGGAGCGCAGGCGCGCGCGCGTTGCCGAGGCATCGGCGGAGACGGCATAGCTCTACTGAATCGGGGTACAGAGGGACAGACAAAAGCCAGAGGAACAGAGGAAACCGATCTCCTCCGTTCCTCTGGCTGTTCTCTGTTCCTCTGTACCTCCAATCTTTTTCAGGTCTGGAATGAGGCGAGTTTGCCTGGTCCGGCGCTACGGCACCAGGATAACGCGGTCCAGGGCGAAGCTGCCGCTGCCGGAGAGGGGGCGGAAGCGCAGGATCTTCACATTCGTCAGCGTAAGGCCGTTGTTGACGGTGACCGGCTGCCAGTCCGTGCGGCGCGGAAAGCCGGCGACGGTGAGCGGAACGCTGGCGAACCGCCATCCCGTGAAGTCGTCCACGAAGCGGTGGGCGAACAGCTCGCCGTCGGCGTCCTCGATCTCCACGTCGATCGTGTTCCCCGTGCCGCTTCCCTGGATCCAGAACTCCAGCGCGCGGTACCCGCTCCAGTCCTGGTTCACGTTGGTTCCCAACCCCGCCCAGCTCACCACGCTGTACGTCACGCGCAGCCCCTGCCCGGTTGCGCCCGGCGATACCAACGACCTGGTCAGCGTGGAGCCGGTGGCGGCGTCGGCGTACGGCCACCAGCGGCTGCCGCCGGTCTCCATGTCGTCCAGCCAGGCTCGCCGCGGCACGTACGGATCGTACATCCCGCCGCCGGCCAGCAGCATCCCCAGCAGCCCCAGCTCGTCACCGTAGCCGGCGAACGTCGTCAGCCCCGCGGCCTCGTTCCACATCGCCTGCCGGTACGTGGCGTTGCCGGAGTGCAGCGCGGCGGAGGTGAGCGGGCCGTAGAACCACGCGTCGCGGTCGGGACCGCCGTACAGGTCGTCATCCAGAAAGTCGCCGTTGGTGCGGTAGATGGAGCCGATGGCCAGTGGCCCCTGCCCCGGCCCGCTGCCGCTGAAGAAGCCGTTCATCTTGTCGATGCGGCCCTTTGCGCGCGTGTCGCAGCTCCACGCCGCGTCCGCCGCCAGCCGCCACGGCGCCCGAATGGCGTCCCAGGAAAAGCGGTGGTTCAGCGAGTCGTTGTCCAGCGAGCCGTCGGGCTTCGTCCGGTCCGGGAGCAGCCCCGTGGCGCCGTTGGCGTACGCGGCGACGGCGTCGATGCTGGCCAGGTACTGGTAGGACTTGTTCGCCACTTGCGTCCAGAACCCGTCGCCCGTGTAGCTGGCGAACGCCTTGTACCAGGCGGGTGCGTGGTAGCTGGGAAACGAGACCGGCCACCACGACAGCGGCATGTCGGCGGGCCTGAGCAGGTACGCGTGCGCGGATCCGGCCGGCTCGACCATGTGGGTGCGGATGGCCGTGAGCAGGGCGGAGAGCGGCGTCGCGTATCCGCCCCACCGCCTGTGCGCCACCAGCAGGGCGAGCGCCATGTCCTCATCGGCGTCGGTGGCGGCGCCGGAGTCGGCGACCACGCCGTCCTGGCTGATCACCCACGGCATCACCCCGTTGCGGTTCAGGTAGGCGCTGCGGTACGCCTCCATCGCGTCGAAGGTCTTCTTGTCGCCCATGTACGCGGCCAGCAGCATCCCGTAGGCGTGGCCCTCGGAGATGGTGCCGTACGGCAGCGGGTAGGTGACGCCCCCCTGCACGAAGCTGAAGTTGCCGCTGGCCTTTACGCGGGCGCGCGTTCCTTCGTACGACACGCGCGCGGCACGCCACGCCTCGTACTTGGCGCGCAGCTGCTCGTTGGCCGCCGCCTGGCTGGCGGCCACGCTCACCCCGCACGCGTACGCGTACGGCGCGGCGCCCGCAGTGGAGAGCGCGGCCAGCGCCCCGCCCGGCGGCGCGGCGCTCCGGTCCGGCGGACGCGCGGAGGTGGGATCGTCGGTACATGCGGCGAGCGCCGCGGCCAGCACGAGCGGAGCCAGGGAGCTGCGTGTCATGGGCACCTCCATTTTCCGTGAGACCCGCCGCCGGCCGGCCCCTCCACGGCCCGCGCTCCGGTCCCGAGTGGCGGCGCCCCTCCGCAACGCGTGTGCCGGTAGATCGTTGTCCGGCAACGTCTTATAAAAAGCGAAGACGCAGAATCTTCTCTGCGTCCTCGCTTTTCCCTCTGCGTCCGCTGCGTGAGAGGGTGTTGCTAAACCTGCCCAGACTTTGATTTCCTGAGGGAGGCGCCGCTCTACGACCTGCTTGTACGAGAGACTATGGCGCTGACCGAAGGATCTCGCCGGCAGAACCTCGGGGCTGGATTTACGCCATGAATCCAGCCCCGCGGCCGCCGAGGGGAGATCCTTCGGTCGCGCGCAAATGATTGTGAAGGTTCGGGTTCCGCGTGGCGCTCCCTCAGGAAGTCACGCTTTCGGCCTGGGGTTGGCAACACCCTCTGAAGCTGCAGTTGAGGACTCAGCGGGTAAACGATCGGGGCCGGAGCGGCATCACACCTCCACCTCGGTGACGCCGGCCTGGTACTGGGCGAGCAGGCGATCGAGGCGGGGGCGCGAGATGCCCAGGATGCGCGCCGCGCGGCTCTTGTTGCCGCCCGTGTGCGTCAGCACCCGCTCCACGTGCCGCCGCTGCGCCTGCGCCAGCGTGCCGATCTCGTCCTCGTCGCCGGCGGACTCCGCCGCGGGCCTGCCGTTGCCCCCCTGCAGCGCGAAGTTCTCCGGGCTGAGCGCGGGGCCGTGGGCAAGGACGACGGCGCGGGTGATGGCGTTCTCCATCTCGCGCACGTTGCCGGGCCACGGGTGCTCCTGCAGCAGCTGCATCACCCGCGGGGGGATGATGCGCACGTCCTTGCCCAGCTCGCGCGAGGCGCGCCCCAGCAGGTGCTCGGCCAGGATGGGGATGTCTTCCTTGCGCTCCCGCAGCGGGGGGAGGTTGATCTCGACGACGCGCAGGCGGAAGTACAGGTCCTCGCGAAACTGGCCGGAGCGGATGAGCTCCTCGATGGGGCGGTGCGTGGCGGCGATCACCCGCGCCTGGGTCTTGCGCGGCCGCTCGCTCCCCACGGGATAGAACTCGCGGGCCTGCAGGACGCGCAGGAGCTTGGCCTGAAACGACGGGGTGGTGTCGCCGATCTCGTCCAGGAAGATGGTGCCGCTCCCCGCCAGCTCGAACTTGCCGCGGCGGTCGCCCAGCGCCCCGGTGAACGCGCCCTTCACGTGGCCGAACAGCTCCGACTCCAGCAGCGACTCGGCCAGGGCGGTGCAGTTGATGG
Organism: Longimicrobium sp.; assembly: GCA_035635315.1. GTDB lineage: Bacteria > Gemmatimonadota > Gemmatimonadetes > Longimicrobiales > Longimicrobiaceae > Longimicrobium. Next base: position 941 of record DASQBH010000375.1, on the reverse strand, counting down.
CGACGAAGGGCTCGCCGCTCCAGGGGGAGTAGTTGTGGATGGCGGACGCCACCAGCTCCTTGCCCGTCCCCGTCTCGCCGCGGATGAGCACCGGCGTGCGCGACGACGACAGCATGCCGATGAGCTTGTAGATCTCGATCATCTGCGGCGAGCGCCCCACGCCGGCGTCCATGCGGTCGGGGGCGGGCGCGCCGCCTTCGGGGGCGGTGCCGCCGCGGCGGCGGGCGGCGCGGTCGCGCAGGCAGCGGTTCACCACCAGCTCCAGCTGGTCCACGTCCACCGGCTTTACCAGGTAGTCGTACGCCCCGCTGCGGATGGCGCCGATGGTGGTGCGCATGTCCTCGTAGCCGGTGATGACGATGACGTCCACCTCCGGCATCCCCTTGTTGACGGCGTCCAGCAGCTCCAGCCCGCTCATGCCGCCCATCTGCACGTCGGTGAGCACCACGTCGGGGCGGTACTCGTACAGCATCCCCAGCGCCTCTTCGGCGCTGGCGGCAGTGCGCACCTCGAAGTTGGAGCGGAGAAAGTGGAACTCCAGCGCCACCAGCATGGCGGGGTCGTCGTCGACCAGCAGAAGCTTTCGGCTCACGGGGAGGTGGGGTGGGGGTGTCCTCAGGCGGCCGCGCGCGCCGCCACGGCACGCGCACGGGGCAAGGGGCGAACCGCGGGGCGTGGGAGGCGAATTTCCGCGCCGCCAGCGGGATTCTTCGATTTTCGTCCGGACGCGGGATGCCGTCCCGACGCAACGAAACGTTGCATTTGCAACGCTTCGATGCAAGCTTGTCGGAAACGCGGAAGATGGATCGGCTCTCCAGCCCCCGGCGCACCCGCCGGCAGGTCCGGCCGGCCGCCGCGACCCCCGGTCCGGGCCGGACCCGTCCCCGGCCGGGAGCGGCCGCGCCGCCGGTGACAGCGCGGTTCTCGCCGCTGCCACCTGT
>DASQBH010000374.1:0-4103 GCA_035635315.1 Longimicrobium sp. | reverse complement strand
AGCCGTAGGTGGCGTAGGCGTCGCCCGTGTACTCGGTGTCGTTCCAGGTGATGTCGTGCGGCTTTTCGTACTGCCGGGTGACGAGGAGCGGGCCGTGCTCCCGCGCGTACGCCTGCGGCGTCATCGTCCCGATCTTTGCGCGCATCTCCTCCGCGCACTTCTGCAGGATGCCGCCGACTACCATGCAGGTGCGCGAGGCCACGGTGGGGCCGCTGTCGGGCACCTCGGCCGTGTCGGGCTGCACGGGCTCCACCTCCTCGTACGGCACCCCCAGCGCGTCCGCGGCGATCTGCGCCAGCATGGTGCGCGTCCCCTGGCCGATCTCCGCGCTGGCCACCAGCACGCGCACGCCGTCTTCCCGCGCTTCGAGGGAGACCTTGCTCTTCAGGTGCACCTCGCCGCTGCCGGTGAATCCGGAGCCGTGGTAGAAGAGGGCCAGGCCGATCCCCTTGCCGGTCCCCCTGTACTCCGCGCGCTTGCGGTGGAAGTCCGACCGCTCGACGGCCGTGCGCAGCACCTCCAGCGCGCTGCAGTCGTCGCCCATCCGCTGCCCGGTCGCCGTGGTGTCGCCCGGCTGCAGCGCGTTGATCTCGCGCAGGCGGACGGGGTCCATCCCCAGCGCCTCGGCGATGCGCTCCATGTGCACCTCCATGGCGAACTGGGTCTGGGGCGCGCCAAAGCCGCGAAAGGCGCCGTTGGGGGGCGTGTTGGTCATCACCGCGCGGCCGACCGTCCGCACGTGGTCGCAGCGGTAGGGGCCGGCGGCGTGGATGCAGCCGCGGGAGAGGACGACGGGGCTCAGCGTGACGTACGCGCCGCCGTCCATCAGCACGTCGATGTCTATTGCGACCAGCTTTCCGTCCCGCGTCAGCCCCGTGCGGTGGCGGATGACGGACGGGTGGCGCTTGGTGGTCGCCACCATGTCCTCCTCCCGGTCGTAGATCATCTTCACCGGCCGCCCGGACTTGCGGGCCAGCAGCGCCGCGTGCCCGGCGATCACGGAGGGATACTCCTCCTTGCCGCCGAAGCCGCCGCCGGTCTCCGTCTGCACCACGCGGACACGGTCGTCCGGCAGGTCCAGCAGCGCCTTGAGCGCCTTGTGCACGTAGTAGGGGCACTGCAGCGAGCCGTGCACCGTCATCCCCCCGTTGGCCTCAGGGACGGCGATCACCCCGTTGGTCTCGATGTAGACGTGCTCCTGGTGGCCGGTGCGGTACGTGCCCTCGACGATCACCTCCGCCGTCTCCATCGCCCCGTCCACGTCCCCCTTGCGGATGCGGATCTCCTTGAAGACCACGGGACTGGCCTCGGCGTCCATCACCGGGATGTCGCGCTCGTACTCGATCACCACGTTCGCGGCGTTCAGGACGTCGCGGTCCTCGTGGGCCAGAAGGAGGATGGGCTCGGCCTGGTGGTTGATCTCGTGCGCGGCCAGGAAGGGCTGGTCGTCCTCGATGAGCGCCACATAGTTGCACCGCTCGCCCGGCACGTCGCCGGCCTGCACGATGGTGAACCCCGCGGTGTCGAAGTCGAAGCGGATGGACTTGATGCGCCCGCGCGAGATGGTGGAACGGATGGTGCGGCCGTACAGCATCCCCGGAAAGCGCAGATCATCGACGTACAGCGCGGCGCCGGTTACCTTGGGGATGCCGTCCTTGCGCGGCACGTTGCGGCCTACGGATGTGCTCACGGGATCACGGCGGGGTGCGGGTACGGGCTCGGGCGTAATCCCCAAGAGATAACCCGTGCGCGCGGGCCCGCGCAATGGACACCCCCGGCCGCTCGTCGACAGAATCCAGGCGGGACACGTATGTTTCCGCGCCGGGTCTTCCGTACGCCCCTTATCCGCATCCACACCGCCGATGAACGCCGTCGCCCCGCGCATTCCGCCGCTGCGCATCGACTACCCCGACTGGGTAGGCTCCGTCGTGGACTGGGACCGTGCCTATGACACGGACGAGGCGCGGATGCGGCTGGCCATCCTGCTGTCGCGCGAAAACGTGGAGCGGGAGACGGGTGGCCCCTTCGGCGCGGCGGTGTTCGAATCCGGGAGCGGGCGGCTGGTGGCGGTGGGGATGAACAGCGTGGTGCGGCTGAACAACTGCACGCTGCATGGCGAGGTGGTGGCGGTGATGATGGCGCAGTCGCGGCTGGACTGCTTTACGCTGCGGCGCGACGGCGGCCCCGCGTACGAGCTGGTGACCAGCTGCGAGCCGTGCGCCATGTGCCTGGGTGCCACCCTGTGGAGCGGCGTGCGGCGCCTGGTGTGCGGCGCCGGCCGCGACGACGCGCTGCGCCTGGGCTTCGACGAGGGGCCGGTGTTCCCCGAATCGTACGCGTACCTGGAGGCGCGCGGCATCCAGGTGGTGCACGGCATGCTGCGCGACGAGGCCAACGCGGTGCTGGAGATGTACCGCGCGCGCCAGGGCCCCATCTACAACGGATGATGCGCGGTTCGTTCGCAGCCGGGGGCACGAAGCCGGGATCCCGCGGCGCCCGCCGCCGGGGCGTGACGGCGCTCGCGCTGACGGCGCTCTGCGGGCTGGCGGCCTGCGACCGCGGCGGCGCCGCACCCGCGGAGGCAGCCGAGGCAGCCGCCGCGGACCGCGTGATCGCGTCCGTGCTGCCGCTGACCCGCGACAGCGGCGGGGTGCGGGTGGCGATGGACAGCCTGCAGGCGCTGGTGGCGCGCGACGACGGTCTGCGCAAGCGGGGGCACCACCTGGCCCATTCGCTCGGGCGCCTGGCCGTGGCGGAGCGCAGGAGCCTTTCGGTGCTGGGGGAGTGCACGCCGGTCTTTCAATCCGGCTGCTTTCACGGCGCCATGGAAGGCTTTTTCCTGAACGGGGGAACGGCCGGCCCGGCGTCCGTCCACGGGATCTGCCCGCAGCGCCCGGGGCCGGGGCAGCCGGGCTACGAGGTGCTGGAGTGCTGGCACGGGCTGGGGCACGGGCTGATGGTCCAGTCCCGCGGCGACATTCGCCAGGCCCTGCCCCTGTGCGACGCGCTGCAGTCGCCCGCGTGGCGGCGGGAGTGCCAGGACGGCGTGTTCATGGAGCGGGCGGTCCGCGCGGCCGCCCCCGCCCCCGCCGCCGCGGCGGACGGGGACGCCCACGGTGCGCACGGGGACCCGGCCCCCTCCGCCGCGCCGCTCTCCACCGCCCAGCTGCAGCAGCTGTGCAGCGGGGTGGATGTCCGGTACCAGCCTTCGTGCTGGCTGTACCAGCCGGCGATCCTGGTCGGCGTCCACGGCCTGGACCCCGGCCCCGTGCTCCGCGCCTGCGACGGCGCCCCGGCCGCGGCGGTGCGCGAATGCTATCGCGGATACGGCAAGACCTTCCTGGCCGCGCGATCGGGGGACACGCGCGGGATGATCCGCGCCTGCCGCGGGGGTGACCGCGCCCGCGCGACGGACTGCCTGCTGGGCGGGGTGGAGTACTTCACCGATCTCGCGTGGACCGCCGAGCCCGGCATCGCGTTCTGCCGTCAGCTTTCGACCGATGCGAAGCCGGCGTGCTACGAGATGATCGGAGCGCGGCTCGCCCTCATCCATCCCGACCCGCAGCCCGCCGCGGCCGCCTGCCGCACGGTGGAGCGCGGGCTGGTGGAGGCGTGCCTGGCCGGCTTGCGCCGCGGGAGGGAGGCCGTATGAGGCTGGATTCCGGAGCCCCGGCGCGCGTGCGTGCGCTCGGGGCGCTGCTGCTGGTGCTGGCCGGCGCGTGCCAGCGGGTGGATCGCGAGACGCCGGCGCCGCTGGTGGTGGCAAAGGCGGACTCCGCGCCCGCCACGGCCGCGGCCGCGTGGACCCGCGTGGCCAACGGCGATCCCTCCCTCGACTCGCTGTTCGTCATCACCCGCGACCGGGGGATCCGCGAGGGGCTGGACAGCCTGGGCGCGCTGGCCGCGCGCGACCCCGCGGCGGACGGCCGGGGGCACGAGCTGGCCCACGCGCTGGGCCGCTTTGCCGCCGCCAGCCGCGGCGACATCTCCATCCTGGGCGAGTGCACGCCCGTCTTTCAGTCCGGCTGCTACCACTGGGCGCTGGAAGGGCTGTTCCTGCAAGGCGCCACGGTTGATCGGGGCACCGTGGGACGCATCTGCAC
>DASQBH010000373.1:0-8324 GCA_035635315.1 Longimicrobium sp. | reverse complement strand
TCGGAGCAGGGCTGAGTCTGACGAAACCGCCCGCCGGATGCTGTTCCGGCGGGCGTTGGTGTCCGTTGTGGTGTCCGTTAGTGGAGCAAGTTGTCCGTTTCGGCGGTTGGGGATGTGCAGGTTGCGCGCGCACATCTAGTGTTTTCGCCGTTTTTCGAGCAACTTGTCCGCCTCGGGTGAGCCTACGTAATCTGCGGGGCTTCCCGCTCTTCCAGCCGCGGGTTCACCCGCCCGGGAAAGACCCCGCCGCGGCGCCACGCACGCCAAAGGCTGCCCGCCGCCTTGACTTCCCAGCCTAACACCGTTAAGTTCTGTGCAGCGGAAAAACGTTCAGTCATAGGACCTGGGCAGCGAAGCTGTCCGGGTCTTTGTGTTTTTCGCCGCGCCGAACGCGGGGGCGCCAAATCCCGCAGAACACCCTCGGTCATGCGTACGGATACCCCGCACCCCTGACAGTCGGTAACAGAACAAGGAGCGCGGTATGCGTACCAACGGAACGGTCAAGTGGTTCAACGACAGCAAGGGCTTCGGCTTCATCACCCCCGCTGATGGGCAGAAGGACTGCTTCGTCCACCACAGCGCCATCCAGGGAGGCGGCTTCAAGTCGCTTGCCGAGGGCGAGCAGGTTGAGTTCGACGTGGTGCAGGGCCAGAAGGGCCCCGCCGCCGAGAACGTGACCCGCATGGCCTGATCCAGGCCAGCTCACAAAGGCGTCAGCCTGAGTGAAAAGAGCCACCCCGAAGCGATTCGGGGTGGCTCTTTCTCGTTGCGCGGACGAAAAGGCTCAGGACCGCGCCAGCGCGTTCACCTGCTCCTCGACCCGGCGGAACTTGCGGGCGATGAAGACCACGTAGCCGAACAGCAGCACCCACGCGACGGCGAACGCCACGAACACGTGCGTGTACGCCCGCAGCGTGCGCGGCGGCGTGTAGCGCGGGAGCGCCGCGGAGCCGGACTGCGCCGCGTCGGCCGCCGGAGCGGCGGTGGGCGCGGCGGCTTGGGCCGACGAGGCGGCGGGCGCCTGCGCATCCACGGACGGGCCCAGGACGGGGGCGGCCAGCAGGGCGAACAGGGCGAGCAGAACGATCCGGATCGGGCGCATCAGACGGAAACTCCCTGGGTAACGGGGGCGCCGGGGCGCAGGGTGGCGGCGACCTTCGCGGCTTCCAGGCGCCGGGTCAGCTTTTCCACCACCATGCGGGCCAGCAGCAGCGAAAAGAAGAGCAGCGTGAACGCAAGCATGCTCACCAGCAGCGTCTGGATCATCTCCGGCGCGGCGGTGGGGCCCTCGGGCTTGAGCACCACCGGCTTGGGGTGCTGGCTGCGGAACCACTGCACGCTCATGTGGATGAGGGGGATGTCCGCCGCGCCCACCACGCCCAGGATTGCGGCGAAACGCTTTCCCCGCTCCGGGCTTTCCGTGGCGCCGCGCAGGATGAAGTACCCCACGTAGATGAACCACAGCAGCAGCGTGAACGAGAGCCGCGCGTCCCACACCCACCACGCGCCCCACGCGATCTTCCCCCACAACGGCCCCGTGGTGAGCACGATGGTGGTGAAGATGATCCCCAGCTCGGCGGCGCACACGGCCACGGTATCCAGCCGCTCGTCGCGCAGCCACAGGTAGCCCAGCGAGCACAGCGCCACGATGCCGAACGCCAGGTACGCCATGAGCGCCGACGGCAGGTGCACGTAGAAGATGCGCTGCACGACACCCATCTCGCGCTCGGTGGGCGCGTAGAAGAAGATCATCCAGAAGCTCAGGACCAGCGCGGCCGCGGCCAGGAACCCCAGCCCAACCGACCAGCGGCGCAGCCCCTGCAGCGACCCGGTGTCCAGCGCGTTGTCGATGCCGTTCATCTCCATCCCGTCAATTCGGATTCCCTCGCGACTCGCGGGGGCCCTCACCCGCTCGCTCAGGCTCGCACCCTCTCCCGCAAGCGGGAGAGGGTATGAACGTCAAAAACACCCGCCGTGCATTCCCGCGGGTCCCCTGTCGGCACGTCGCGGCGCCCGGTACTCTCGGCTACAGTCCGCGCAGGCGGACTTTGCGCCCTTCCAGCGGCGAATTCATTCGCTCCCTGGGGCGGACGCCGCACCCAACTCATTCCCCGGGACGGGCGCCGCGCCGAACTCCCTCCGCGACGGAGGACTCGACGACCGCCCCCGGCTCGAGGAGATTGCCTCGTCCCCTACTCCTCCACCGCCCAGCCGAAGACGGCGGTGCAGACGAAGACGAACACCAGGTCGAACGCCAGCAGCATCCGCAGATTGCCGTTGACCTCCGCCAGCGGGCGGCCGGCCAGCAGGAGCTGCGTGGCGCTGGCGGCAAAGATCACCACCGGGATCAGCAGCGGCAGCAGCAGGATGGGGAGCAGCGATTCGCCGTGGCGCGTGTGCGCCGTCATGGCGCTCAGCAGCGTTCCCAGTGCCATGAACCCCACCGTCGCCAGCACCACCACCAGCACCAGCCCGCCCAGCGCCCCCGCGAACCGCAGCCCGAAGAACAGGGCGTACACGGGAAAGATCACCACCTCCACCGCCAGGACAACGAGCAGGTTCGCCAGGAACTTGCCCAGGAACAGCGCCCCGCGCGGCACCGGACTCACCAGCACGCCCGTCAGCGCGTCCGCCTCGCGCTCCAGCGCAAAGCTGCGGCCCAGCCCCAGCGTTCCCGCAAACAGCACCGTCACCCACAGCATGGCGCCGGCGATCTCCTGCGCGCGCACCGTGGGGTCCAGCGCAAAGCTGAAGACCACGGCCACCAGCATGGCAAAGGTGGCCATGGACACGAAGCGCTCGCGGCTGCGCGCCTCCAGCAGCAGGTCCTTGCGGGCCACGGCCCACGCCTGCGCAAGGTAGCGGAGCATCGTCAGACCGCCGCCGCCACCCGCTCGGTGTACACCTGCTCCCACCGCGCCGCGTCGATCTGCCCGCGGCGCTCGTCGCTCACCCAGCGGCCGCCCACCTGCACCGCCACGCGGTCTGCCTGCTCCAGCCCCTGCGACAGGTTGTGCGTCACCAGCACCACCGTGCGCCGCCCGTCCTTCAGCCGGTCCAGCACGGAGCGCAGCATCGCCGATGCGTGCGGATCCAGCCCCGTGTACGGCTCATCCAGAAAGACGACCTCGGGGTCGTGCAGCAGCGTCCTGGCCAGCGCCAGCCGCTGCTGCATCCCGCGGGAGAAGGTGCGCGCCCGGTCGCCCGCGCGGTCCAGCAGCCCCACGTCGCGCAGCGCCTCCGCCACCCGCGCCTTGCGGTCCGGCAGCTCGTACAGGCGCGCGTAGAAGTCCAGGTTCTCCGCCGCGCTCAGGCCGGGATACAGAAAGGTCTGGTGGGAAAGAAGGCCGATCTTTCTCCGCCACCCCTCTTCTTCCCCCCGGATGTCTTCGCCGGTGATGCGGATGGTGCCGCGGGTGGGGCGGACGGCGCCGCACAGCATGCGCAGCAGCGTGCTCTTTCCCGCCCCGTTGGGCCCGAAGATGGTGAGGAACTCGCCGCGGTCCAGCACCAGGTCGATCCCCCGCACCGCCGGCAGCGGGCCGTACCACCGCTCCACCCCGCGCGCCTCGATGGCGGGCGCGTCCGCGGGCACCCCCGGCGCTGCGCTCAACGCAGCCGCGCCCCGCACCCCGCGCAGAAGCGGCTGAGCGGCGGGTTAAGGAACCCGCAGGCGTGCCGGTCCGGCGCCGGCGCCGTGCGCCCGGACTCGATCCCCACCGCCTCCGCCGCGCGCATGGCCGCCAGCGCCTCAACCGACAGCCGCTCCTTCTGCGAGCGGTAGTCGGCGTCGTCCAGCTTGCCGCCCAGGTAGTCGTACTCCAGCTCCTTGAGCGAGGCCAGCGCCACGCGGCGCCGCGCCTCCGCGTCAAGCACCGCGCCTGGCGCCAGGTCCACCAGCATCGCGTCGCGCCGGTCGATCAGCGGGCGCACCACGAAGGCGGCGGCCAGCAGGGCCAGCAGCAGCGAAAAGGCCAGCAGCGTCATGCCGCGTCCTCCGCGTGCTCGAACTCGCGCAGCGCCGCGGCCAGCTTCGTCCGCTCCTCGTCGCTCATCGGCGCGTCGGCGGCGGCGCGCGCGGGGCCCTGCGTGCGCATCACCTTGATGCGCCCCCACAGCACCAGCCCCCCGACGACCAGCGCCAGCGGCAGAATGAGCCACGCCAGCAGCCCGGCGCCGCTGCGCTTGGGCACCGCGCGCCACTCCTCGCCGTGGCGGGCCAGCACGTCCTCCACGATGGCCCCGGCGCTCTGCCCCTGCGCCGCCGCCACGCGGATGGAGTCGCGCAGCGCCTCCGCCTGCGAGCTGGGGCAGACCTCCAGCATGAGCCCCGGGCAGTACGGCGACCGGATGCGCGCGATCGCCGCGTCCGCCGTCTTTCGCGCCTCATCCTCCGTCACCTGCCCCACCAGCGGCGCGGCCACGAAGAGCATCAGCGCCACGGCAAGAAACCCGAGACGACCCAATCCACGCAGGTGGATTTCGCGTTTTCCCAGCCGCGAATTCATTCGCCCCCGGGTTCGCTCGCCCCGGAAGCCGCGGATGCGCATCGTCATCCCCATCACGCCTCCACCAGCTCGGGCTCCGGCTCCGCCACCCTGGGCGTGCGGGCCACCTTCTGGCGGACGACGGGGCGCGCGGGCTCGGCGCCGGGCCACAGGGCCACCAGCGTGCCGATGGCCATGATCATCCCGCCGATCCAGATCCACGGCACCAGCGGCTGCACCAGCACGCGAAAGGTGGCCAGCGGCCGCGGGTTGGTGCCGCGGATCACGCCGTTCGCGTCGTCGATGCCGGCCAGGATCAGGTACAGGTCCTCGTTCCACGCGCGGCGGATCCCCACCTCGGAGGCGACTTCCTCGCGCTGCTTGTACGCGCGCTTCTCCGCCGTGAGCACGTCCACGCGCCGGCCGTTCTTCGCCACGTCCACCGACGCGATGATCTTGGTCATGTTGGTGGCGGGATACACCGACATGGCCTGGTACGTCAGGCGGTAGGTGTGGCCGAACGGGGACGCGATCTCCATCGACTCGCCCGGCCGCAGCGACACCTGCCGCTCCACGTCGTACGCCGATCCCGCGAAGCCCATGAAGATGACGACGAAGCCGGCGTGCACCACGTATCCGCCGTAGCGCCGCCGGTTGCGCTCCATCAGGTGGATGAAGGCCGGGAAGAAGCCCTCGCCCTCGATGCGCGCCCGCGCCCGCGTCCCCTTCCAGAACTCCACGACGATGGTCGTCATGGTAAAGCTGCCCAGGACGAACGTCAGCAGCGCGTAGGTGTTGCGCACGCCCGTGATCCACAGGACGATGCCGACGACCAGCGCCGTCCCCACCGGCGCGGAGAAGTTGCGGATCAGGTTGCGCCCCGTCGCCTTGCGCCACGCGATCACCGGGCCGATGCCCAGCAGCGTAAGCAGGAACAGCCCCAGCGGGATGTTGACGCGGTTGAAGAACGGCGGGCCCACGCTGATCTTCTGCCCGGTAAAGCCCTCGGAGATGAGCGGGAACATCGTCCCCCACAGCACCGTGAACATCGCCGCGATAAAGACCAGGTTGTTCAGCAGGAACGCCGCCTCGCGCGAGACCACGCTCTCCAGCCGGTTCTCCGGCGCGAAGGAGCCGCGCCGCCACCACACCAGCGCGGCCGAGGCGACGATCAGGAACGAGAGGAAGGCCAGGAAGATCCAGCTGATCGTAAGGTTCTGCGCGAACGAGTGCACCGACTCGATCAGCCCGGAGCGCGTCAGGAAGGTGGCAAAGACGCTCAGCAGAAAGGTGCTCAGGATCAGCAGCACGTTCCACATCTTGAGCATGCCGCGCTTTTCCTGGATCATCACCGAGTGCAGGAACGCCGTCCCCGTAAGCCAGGGAAGGAGCGACGCGTTCTCCACCGGGTCCCAGAACCAGTATCCGCCCCACCCCAGCTCCACGTACGCCCACATCATCCCGAAGATGATGCCGTTGGTAAGGAAGAACCACGCGAGCAGCGTCCACCGCCGCGTCGTGGTGATCCACCGCGTGTCCAGCCGCCCGCTGAGCAGCGCGCTGACGGCAAAGGCAAAGGGGATGGTGAAGGCGGTAAAGCCCAGGTACAGCGTGGGCGGGTGGATGGTCATCCAGTAGTTCTGCAGCTGCGGGTTCAGCCCCCGGCCGTCGGCGGGGGTAAAGTCCATCAGCTGGAACGGGTTGGATGCAAAGAGGACCACCGCGAGAAAGAACGAGAGCACCAGCAGCAGCGTGCCGCTTACGTACGGCATGAACTCGCGGTTGGTGCGCCGGTTCTGGAATACGGCGATGGACGAGAACAGGGCCAGCAGGAGCGCCCAGAACACCAGCGACCCCGTCTGGCCCGCCCACAGACCCGTGATCTTGTAGAAGAGGTTCAGCTCGCGGTTGCTGTACCCCGCCACGTAGCGGTAGCCGTACTGGTTGGTGACGAACGCGGCGATGATGGCGCCGGACGCAACGATCAGCAGCCCGAAGACGGCGTAGACGGCACGCTCGGCGCTGAGCACCCAGTCGCCGCGGCCGCGGCGGCCGCCGGCAAAGCCCAGCACCATGCCCCACAGGGCAAGGATGAGCGCGACCCAGAGGGCGACTTCGCCGATCTGCGTCACGCCCTGAAGTCCTCTTCGGCGGCCTCGTAGCGCGACCCGCACTTGGTGAGCACGGTGGTCGCCTCGAAGGTGCCGGCCTCGGTCAGCTTGCCCTCCACCACCACGTCGCGCCCCTCCTCGAAGGTGTCGGGGAGCGGCCCGGTGTAGTGCACGGGAAAGCTGGTGCGCCCGCTGGCGATGTCGACCACGTTGAAGCGCAGGTCCAGCGTGGTGGGATCGAACTTCACCGTCCCGGGCACCACGCGCCCGCCCACCTTGGCGCCCATGCGGTGCGCGGTAGGGTCGGCGGTGACCTTGGCGGCCAGCTCGTCGGGCGTGTAGTAGTACATCATGGAGTCCTTCATGCCGGTAACGGCCAGGTACCCCACGACGCCGACCAGCACCAGCGCGCCGGCCATGAACCTGCTCTGCTTCTTCACGGTGGATTTGCCTCCGCGGACGGTGCCCACTTGCAACCCGTGCAATATACTGTCGAAGCGGAAGCGGTGAAAGGGATTGCGCGTGGTGGAAACCCGCAGGCGGCAGTAGGGGTTTGCCTTACGCGGGGCGGAAACAGGGGACGGTTACAACGGATAGGGGAAGCGCGGTGCGGCCCCGCCGGCTCCCGGCCCGCCCCCTCCGGGCGAGCACCACTCGCCCACCTCCCCCAAAAACCCCTGGGGGAGGTTGAGGCAAGGCAGGAGCGGAGACGCTTCGAAAGACATCCGGCTGCGCCCGCGGGGGCCCTCACCCGCTCGCTTAGGCTCGCACCCTCTCCCGCAAGCGGGAGAGGGTATAAACGGCACGCGCTGTCCGGCGCGCCTCGGACTCCGACGGTGCGAGCGGGTGAAGCCCCGCCGGGCGAGCTCCGCGAGCCCAGGGCGGGGCTTGTGGCATTTCTAGCCGCGGGCTTCAGCCCGCGGACCTACAGGCGTCGCCCCTACGCCTGACGGAGAGGTTACAGAGGACGGCGCGCATTCCGTGGGATGCGCGCCGATTTTTCTTGCCACGTCGCCAGCAGGGACTCATTCTTTGAGAGGAGTGTCCATTCATCGACTCTGCTTCCGATGGAGGGCTTTTCATGGAAACAAGGGAGATCATCGCCTGGGCCGTGGCCGCCGTCGCGGTGCTCATGCTCTTCGGGCAATACCTCGCGGCGCAGTCCGACTACTTTCTTTCGATCGAGAACCCCCGCCCGCTCGACGACAACGTCACCGAGATCACCATCATCGGCTGGGGGTTCGCGAGCAGCTCCCGCCACCCCTGCACCGCGGACCTCGCCGGGCAGGGCCTTGCCGACGTGCGGGTGTTCGCCACGCGGCGGCAGGTGCTGCAGTCGCTGGCCTCCTTCGGCCTCAGGCGGCCGCTGAGCATCGCCTGGCGCGGCAACGCAGGCCAGCATCCGCTGGGGGAGGCATAGATGGCCACCGCCAAAGTCGTGGATCTGATGGAATCCCGGGAGTGGAAGACCGCCGACGGGATCTGGGAGAACTACCACAAAACCGGGGCCTCCAGGCTGGTGGGGCGATACTCCCTGCGCAGCGGCGACGCGGGCCGCGGGCGCGAGGACATTGCCCAGGCCGCCCGGGCCGTGCGCGAGTGGCTGCTGAAGGCGCAGGCCCGGGGCGTCCCCGTGAGGCCGGTGGGCGGCGCCTGGTCGCTCTCCAACATCCAGCTGGTGCAGGACGGGTGGATGCTGAACACCCGCCGCTTCAACCGCTGCTTC
>DASQBH010000372.1:0-8977 GCA_035635315.1 Longimicrobium sp. | reverse complement strand
GTGCTCCCCGGCCGCCACTCCCAGCGCAGCACCGCGTTGCCGCGCAGGCTGCGCAGGTTGAAGTCCAGGTTGGGGACGAAGAAGCGCGGCTGCCCCTCACCGGAGCCCTGCGGATAGACGAAGTAGCCGCCGTCCGTCACCTCCAGGTCGCCCAGGTCCTCGCCGTACTTGTCGAAGTCGTAGGTGCGCGGCGCGGCCAGCTCGGCGGGGGTGCCGTAGTCGGCGCTGGCCAGGAACGGCTGCGCGTACACCTGCAGCGACAGGTCGGTGGTGAACGTCACGTTCAGCCGCGTCTCCAGCGCCAGCGTGGTCTGGTCCAGCTCCGCCAGCACGTAGCGCCGCCCGAACGTGTTCACCGCCGCCACGTCGGCACGCGACATGATGTACTGCGCGCCCAGCTGCGTGCGCTGGTAGATGGGGGTGAGCGTAAGGTTCCACCGCGGCGAAGGCTTGAGCTGCAGCTCGGCGGCCAGCAGCACGTCCGAGCCGCCCTCGTCGTCGCGCATGAACACGCCCTGCAGGACCCCCGCCACCTTCTTGCGGTCGTCAGACCCCACCGAGGCGTTCAGGCGCAGCGCGCCCGGGCGGCGCGCCAGGGGCCCGCCCCAGGTGAGCTTGTCGTCCACCGAGCCGGGCAGCGTGGTGCCCACCGTGACCTCGGTCCACCAGTAGTTGAGGAACTGGCCAAAGCCGGTGAGCGTGAAGTTGTTGTAGATGTGGTCGCGGTCGTAGTTCCACTCGCCGCGGGCGTACCCGTTGAACTGGTAGCTGCGGAACGTCTTGCCCGGCCGGTTCTCCACGTACGCCAGCGTGCCCTGCAGGTCCGCGCGGTTGGCGCGGTACTGAAAGCCGATGTCGTTCACGTCGTACCCCGGCGTGGTGGTGCCCACCAGCAGCGCGGGGCGCCAGTGGCGGCCGGGACGGTACGTGAGCTGGAACTCCGTCGACATGCCGCTCAGCGACGTGCGCATGCTGTCGAAGCGCACCTCGTCCTGGTCCGGCCGCTGAAAGTAGTGGAACGACTGCACCAGCTGCGTGCGGGCAATGGCCCGGCGGTCGCCCTGGATGTGGCTGCCGCTCACGAAGCCCCGCAGCTGCCACAGCCGGTTGTTCCACTGGTGGCGAAAGTCCAGCCCGCCCGTGTACGCGGCGCTGTGCAGCCGGCGGCGCAGCACGTCCTCGTCAAGGTCGCGGTTCAGGGCGGTGAACATGCCGCCCACCACCGTCTGCCCCTGGCGCGTGTCGCGCCGCACGCGGCCCACGAAGTAGTTGCTCAGCGGCTCCACCGCCTGGCTGCCGCGCACCGAGTCGCCCTCGGTGCCGACGTCCAGAAAGCGGGCCTCCTCGCGGCGCGTCACCGCGTTCAGCAGCCCCACCGACCAGCCGCTGCGGGTGCGCCCGGAGACCTTGGCCGCGCCCAGGATGCGCGCCTCGCCCGGCACGTCGGACAGGGGATAGTTCACGGGCACCTGCGGCGCGCGCCCGATGCGGCGCGAGTAGAAGGCGGTGTTGCCGCCCCCCGCGCCGAAGTTGAAGATGTCGGCGCCCTCCACGAAGAAGGGGCGGCGCTCCTGGAAGCGGGTCTCGATGGCGCTCAGGTTCACCTGCGCCGGGTCCACCTCCACCTGCCCGAAGTCGGGGTTGATGGTGGCGTCCAGCGTGAGGTCCGAGGTGAGCCGGTACTTGAGGTCGGCGCCCACGGAGGGCGAGTACTCGCGGTCGTCGCGGAAGGGGTTGTTGCCCCGCTCGATGTGCTCGGCCTTGAGCACGGTGTACGGCAGCACCTCCAGCCGCTTGCCGGTGCGCACGTCCGCCAGCCCCGCCAGGTGGCCAAAGCGGGGGATGCCGCCCGGCTCACTGCGCGGGGTGAACGCGAACACGGCGAACTCGCCCTTGCGGGCGATCTGCCGCTCCACCTGGATCCCCCACGTCTGCGCCGCGGCGGTGTTGAAGCGTAGCTGGCTGAAGGGGATGCGCATCTCCGCCGTCCACCCGCCGCTGTCCACCGTGGTCTCACCCACCCACACCGGGTCCCACGAGTCGTCCTCGCCCGTCTCTTCGCTGCGGGTCTGGTCGCGCCGCACGCCGCTGGGGTTGAGCTCGAACCCGAAGGCGGTGCGGTGGTCGTGGTAGCTGTCCAGGATGACGGTGAGCCAGTCCGACGCCTCCATGCTCATGTCGCGCCGCCCCAGCCGCGTGGTCACGGGCGCGCTGTCGTGCAGCCGCACGCCCACGTACAGCGCCTCGTCGTCGTACACCACGCGCACCTCGGTGCGCTCCGAGCCGGGCTGCCCCTCGGCGGGGTCCAGCTGGGTGAACTGCGTGGCCGGCGTGGCGGCCGCCCACGCGGCGTCGTCCAGGCGGCCGTCCACGCGAATGGAGCCCTGGGCGCGCACCGCCAGAAGCGAGGCGGCGCCGCCGTGCGGGTCCCCGCCGGCCGGGGCCGCGGGCGCGCCCTGCGCCGCGGCCGCCGCGGGAAGGGCGGCGAGCAGAAGGGTGATGGCTGCGTGACGCATGGCAGTGATGCGCTCAGAGGAAAAAACGAAAAGCGGGCCTGCTGAGAGGACCGCGCGGGTGGGCATGCTGGTGGACGGCGGACACACGGACACGCCATATGTTTCCCGCCACACCTCCTGAAATATGGTCTAAAAATGCATGGGGATCAAGGTGCGGACGTCTGCCTCCGCAGGGAGTTGCAGATGGGTGGGAGGGCACGAGGCCGAGGCGCGCGCGGATTGTGGCGGAAGGATCGGCGGGGGTCCCTCACCCGCAACCGGCGAGCCGCACGGCACGGGAGGCGGAGCGCTTCGGAGAATGCGGGCCGAGGGGCAGGCGCCCCCTACCCGGCCCTCCCCCACAAACTGCGTGGGGGAGGGAGGTGCGACGCACCTCCGGAGCGCGATCGGATTCTCCCCTCTCCGTGAGGAACGAACGGGGAGGGGCCGGGGGAGGGGCACCCCGCGGACGCAGTTGGATGCCGTTCGAAATCAAGAAGGAATCCCGACGCCGCCCTCCGCCCGGCCGAATCCCCTCTGCGCCGAATCCCCTACGCCGCGTCCGCCGCCACCGCCCCGCCGCGCACGAACTGCAGCTCGTGCAGGCGCGCGTACAGGCCGCCGCGCCGCAGCAGCTCGCCGTGCGTGCCGCGCTCGCGGATCTCGCCATGGTGCAGCACCAGGATCTGGTCCGCGCTCTGGACGGTGGACAGCCGGTGCGCGATCACCAGCGAGGTGCGGCCGCGCATCAGCTCCAGCAGCGCCTGCTCGATGTGCGCCTCCAGCTCCGAATCCACGGAGCTCGTCGCCTCGTCCAGCACCAGCACCAGCGGGTCGAACGCCAGTGCCCGCGCAAAGCTCACCAGCTGCCGCTCGCCCACGGAAAGCGAGGTGCCGCGCTCCCCCAGCGGCTGCGCGTACCCCGCGGGAAGGCGGGCGATGAACGGCTCCGCACCCACCCGCCGCGCCGCCTCGCGCACCCGCTCGTCGGAGATGTCCGTCTCCCCCAGGCGGATGTTGGACGCCACATCCTCGCTGAACAGAAACACGTCCTGCAGCACCAGGCTCACCCGGCTGCGCAGCTCCGGGACGGGGACGCGGCGGATCGGCACGCCGTCAAACAGAATCTCTCCCCTGGTGGCGTCATAGAAGCGCATCAGCAGGGAGATGATGGTGCTCTTTCCCGCCCCCGTCGCGCCCACGATGGCCACGCGCTCCCCCGGCCGCGCGACGAAGCTCACGCCCTTGAGCACCCAGGTGTCGTCCTCGTCGCCGTAGCGGAACCAGACGTCGCGGAACTCGATCTCGCCGCGGCCGGGGGCGGGAAGGTGCAGCGGCTCGGGATCGTCCTGCACCTCCGGCTGCGTGTCCAGCAGCTCGAAGATGCGCTCGGACGCGGCCATGGCGCCCTGCAGGATGTTGTACTTTTCCGACAGGTCCTGGATCGGCCGAAAGAAGCGGCGCGTGTACTGGAGAAACGCCGCCACCACGCCCACCGTCATCGTCCCCCGCAGCGTCTCGCCCCCGCCGTACCACAGGATGAGCGCCAGCGCCACGGCGGTGAGCACCTCGATGACGGGAAAGAAGAGCGCGTAGTAGGTGATGGAGCGCAGGTGCGCCTCCAGGTGGTCCGCGTTCACCTGCTTGAACCGCGTGAGCACCGGCTTTTCGCGGCCGAACAGCTGCACCACGCGAATGCCGCTGACGTGCTCCTGCGTGAACGCGTTGATGCGCGCCAGGCGCACGCGGATGTCGCGGTACGCGCGGCGGATGAGGCCGCGGAACAGGAAGGTGGTGATGGCGACGAAGGGGAGCACCGTGAACGTCACCAGCGCCAGCCGCCAGTCCAGCTGCACCATCATCCCCAGGATGAACAGCAGCGTGAACACGTCGCCAAAGATGGTGACCAGCCCCGACGAGAACGCCTCGTTCAGCTGCTCCACGTCGTTGGTCACGCGCGTCATCAGCCGCCCCACCGGGTTGCGGTCGAAGAAGCGCAGCGACAGCCCCTGCAGGTGGGCAAAGATCTCGTCGCGCAGGTCCAGCATCACCCGCTGCCCCAGCCACGCGGTCAGCAGGGTGTGGGCGTACTCGGCGACGAAGGCGAGCACCAGCGAGCCCATGTACAGGGCCACCAGCATCCCCAGCATCCCCGCGTCGCGCTCCGGGATCGCCCGGTCCAGCGCCACCTTGGTCAGGTACGGCCCCGCCAGCTCAAGCGCCGCCGCCGCGAACAGCAGGAACAGCGAAAGGGCCACCTGCAGCTTGTAGGGGGCCAGGTAGCCGACCAGCCGGCGCAGCAGCCGTGCGTCGGGTTTGGCGTCGAGCTCGTCGTCGTGTGCGTGCGCGCCGCTCACGCGCACCCGCCCGCGCGCGTGGGCGCGAATCGTCTGTGGTAGAGATCACCCTGCATGGGCCGGAACGTAGCGGTGAGCCGCCGGGCGAGCAACGTGACCCCCGTCTCGCGCGACAGGGCCGGCCCATCCCCCGGGTTGCGGACAGGGCACCCGCCGGGGATCACGGACGTCGCCGGAAGAGGTCGAGGCGTCCCGCAAGGGACCACGGGCTAAAGCCCGCGGCTGGAACTGCGACAAGCCCCGTCTTTGCTCGTTCCTCGCAAAACGGGGCTTCACCTGCTCGGGCCGGCGGGGGCCTGCGCGCCTGGCGCAATCCCCGTTAGCGGACGCGCAGCCGCCCGGGCCGCCGCACACCGTCCGGCCGCCGAGTCCGCGCAGGCGGACTTCGTGCCTTTCCAGCCGCGGTTTCAACCGCCGAAGATGAAGCCGGCCGGACCGCCTCCTGAACCGTGCGGGCTGAGGCTTCAACTTGTCGAACGGTGTTCGGGTGCGCATTCTTGCATCGCACGTTGCCCGCTCCAGCCGGTCCGGGTGCCGGGGCGCTGAACCAGAACGAATCGAAGACGACCGATGCCCATCGCCACGATCAACCCCGCGACCGGGGAGACGCTGCAGACCTTCGAGGCGCTCACGGCGGGGGAGGTGGATGCAAAGCTG
This sequence comes from Longimicrobium sp., assembly GCA_035635315.1. Lineage (GTDB taxonomy): Bacteria > Gemmatimonadota > Gemmatimonadetes > Longimicrobiales > Longimicrobiaceae > Longimicrobium. Next base: position 3,468 of record DASQBH010000372.1, on the reverse strand, counting down.
CAGCGCGCTGCGGACGCGTTCGAGCGGCACCGCCGGACGTCGCTGGACGAGCGGGCGGAGAAGATGCGGCGCGCGGGCGACATCCTGGACGCCGAGAAGGACCGCCTGGCGCGGCTGATGACCACGGAGATGGGAAAGACGCTCGCCTCGGCGCGCGCCGAGGCGGAAAAATGCGCCTGGGTGTGCCGCCACTACGCGCAGCACGCGGCCGCCATGCTGGCGCCCCAGCCGGTGGACGTGGGCGGCACCGCGCGCGGCGAGGTGCACTTTCTTCCCGTGGGCGCCGTGCTGGCGGTGATGCCCTGGAACTTCCCCTTCTGGCAGGTATTCCGCTTCGCCGCGCCGGGGCTGATGGCGGGGAACGTGGGGCTGCTGAAGCACGCGTCCAACGTGCCCCAGTGCGCGCTGGCCATCGAAGACGTGTTCCGCCGCGCGGGGTTCGAGGAAGGCGTGTTCCAGACGCTGCTGGTGGGCTCCGACGCCGTGGCGGGGATGCTTGACGACGAGCGCGTGGCCGCGGCGACGCTCACCGGCAGCACCCCCGCGGGGCAGAGTGTGGCGGAGCGCGCCGGGCGCAACCTCAAGAAGACGGTGCTGGAGCTGGGCGGCAGCGACCCGTTCATCGTCATGCCCAGCGCGGACCTGGACGCGGCCGCCCGGACGGCCGCGAAGGCCCGCTGCATCAACAACGGACAGAGCTGCATCGCGGCCAAGCGCTTCATCGTGCACCGTGACGCGGCGGACGAGTTCGAGCGCCGGTTCGTGGCCGCCATGGAGGCGCTCAGGGTGGGCGACCCCATGGCGGACGGGACGGACGTGGGCCCCCTCGCCACCGCCGCCATCCGCGACGAGGTGGACGAGCAGGTGCGCACCTCCGTGGCCGCCGGCGCGCGGGTGCTGACGGGCGGGACGAAGCTGGAGGGCCCCGGCTTCTTCTATCCGCCGACGATCCTGGCCGACATCCCCGAGGACGCGCCCGCGTACCGCGAAGAGGTGTTCGGCCCCGTCGCCTCGCTCTTTCGCGTGGCGGACATCGGCGAGGCGATCGCGCTGGCCAACGACTCGCAGTTCGGCCTGGGAAGCAGCGTGTGGACACGCGACGAGGGCGAGCGCCGCCGCTTCGTCGCCGAGATCGAGGCGGGGATGACGTACGTGAACGCGATGGTCGCGTCCGATCCGCGCCTCCCCTTCGGCGGGGTGAAGCAGTCCGGCTACGGCCGCGAGCTGGGCACCTTTGGCATCCACGAGTTCGTCAACATCAAGTCCGTGTGGATCGAGGACCACGCCCCGACCGACCTTCCGGACGCGGAGTAGAAGCCGGATCCGGAAAGGCGAAAGGTACAGAGGAGCAGACAAAAACCAGAGATACAGAGGACAATCGGTCTTCCTCTGTATCTCTGGCTGTTGTCTGTTCCTCTGAAACTTTCGCTGTTTGTTTTTGCGGACTTGGCAGAAGACCTGTTTCGATCAGTACGAGCTGCCTTCGCGGTAGCCGCGGGCGACCACTTCGCCCGTCCTGCGGGCGTTCACCTGCATGTAGCGCTGGCGGCCGTCGCGGACGACGGAGATGTAGAACTCGTCGCGGCCGTCGTTGATCGTGTAGTACCGCGTGTTGGGCTGCGCGCCGCGGCGCGGGGTGTACGGCACCAGCTGGCCGCGCAGGGTGCGGCCGTTCTTGCGCCAGGTGTAGGCGCCGCTCTCGTCGATGCTCAGAATGCCCATCGGCGCGTTTGCCGAGACGCTGCCCCAGTCGTCGGTCTGCACCCGCGCGCCGGGAAGCGTGAGCGCCCAGCGGCCCACCACGCGGCGGCTCACGCGGCCGTCGTCGTATTCCACCTCGTCTTCGTAGTCACCCGGCCGGGGGCGGGGACGGCCGGAGTACAGGCTGCTCTCCACCTCCAGCGTGTACTCGCCGGTCTCGGGCATCAGCGAGTTGACGCGGATCACGTACTCGCCGCCGTTGGGCAGCGAAACGTCGATGCGCGAGTCGCGGCCGCCCGCGCCGTCGTCGTCGCGCGCGATCACGCTCCCGATGCCGTGGCGCCCGCCGCGCGTGCCGATGACCAGGTACGCGTCAAAGTCCTGCGAGCGCAGCGTAAGGGTAAGCCGCTCGCCGCGCTGGGCCTGGTACGTGTACAGGTGGAACGCGGCGCCGTTGTCCAGTGTGGGGTCGGAGCTGGAGAGCCGCCCGCGCACGCGGTCGCCGGCCTCGACGGGGCCGCCGTCGCGGGCGTCGTAGTCGGAGCCCGGATCGCCGTACACGGGATCGATCGGCTCCGGGTCGTCGTCCCAGTCGCCGCCCGAGGTGGCGCGGCCGCCGTTGAGCGTGAGCGTGTACGCACCGGTTGCCTGGCGCAGCGCGCTTGCGCGGATGACGTACGTGCCCTCCTCCGGCAGCCGCACCTCCAGGCGAGAGTTGGTGCCGTTGCCCCCGTCGTCGTCGCGCGCGATCTCCTGGAACGATCCGCGGCGCAGCGTGCCCAGGTACAGGTAGGTGTCGAACGACCTGGACTCCATGGTGATGATCACCGTCTCGCCGCGCCGGCCGGCAAACACCCACGCGTCGTAGGGGCGGCCGTCCGGCGTGCGGGGGGCGCTGGTGCCCAGGGAGCCGCGCGTGACCTCGCCGGGAACGATGGGCTCCTGCGCGGTGGCGGCGCCGGCGGTGAGCGCCACCACACCGAGGGCCAGTAGAAACTTCTTCATCTGTGGATCGGGATGGGGATGGGTGTGACCGGGACGATCCGGGGTGCGACAGAAGTTTGCGGCACCACGGAAGATTCGCAACATCCGCGTCTTTTCGAACGGGGGCGATGTACGGCGTCTGCCCCGCGATGGTTTCGGCGCCGTCAAAAGACACCGGGGGCCGATGACCGGCGTGCAGTCGGAAAGGATGGCTGCTCGCAGAGGTTGCGGAGGCAAACGGAAAGGCCGTACAGGCTGCCCGGCTTCTGCGCCCTCTCTTTCTGACTCTTCGTCGATCCGGTTTCAGGCGAGCCGAGGATGGTGCGCCGACGCGGTTCAGCCGTCTTTCGGCGGCATTCCCGAAGCCGGCGGAACCGCTTCCCCGTTTCGGGTTGGACATCGGCGTGGAACGTCGGGTTGGGCGGATGGTGCGGACGCAGTGAGGGGCCATCCGCGTTTTTTTGAGGGGACCCCCTCATGCTCATCCCCATCATCAGCCCGCGACGATGCGTGACGGAAGCGCACCGGACCCGGCCTCCACGACCACCTGATGCGCGATCTTGAGAAGTCTCGGCGCGCGAGAAGTCCAGCGGGTTCCCGCTGCGGTCGTGCAAAGGGACGGTTCACGGGATCGCGCATCAGGTGGTCCGAACGGCTTGCTCCGGTGCGCTTCGGAGATGATCGGGCGACCTGCATCCCTCCCCAGAAAACGCGGATGGCCCCCTGCCGCGCTTCCATCCGGCTGCCGTTCCCGACGTCCCCAGGGAAGCCTGGTGCGCCCCG
>DASQBH010000371.1:0-3768 GCA_035635315.1 Longimicrobium sp. | reverse complement strand
GGCGGCGCAGCTTGTCCGCACTCTCGGAGACGAACCCCGACGCCAGCTCGTCCGCGCACTCCCGCTCCAGCAGCCGGATCTCCTCCTTGAGGAGCGGCAGATCGGCCGCGTCCAGCGCCACCTCGCCCGCCCGGTCGCCGTCCCAGCCGCCCGGGCGGTTGAAGGCCTCGCTGCTCACGTCGGCGGCCAGGAAGCTGATGCGGTCCAGCCCCGCGGCGCGCGCCGCGGCCACGGTGGCGCGCAGCTCCCGGTAGTTGGCGCGCTGCACCGTGCACCGGCCGGAGACGCGCACCGCCGGATCGGCGTCCCTGACCGCCGCGACCCCGTCGGCCAGGCGGGCGAACGCGCCCGGCACGCGGCGGATGGCGTCGTGCACCGCCGGGGGGCCGTCCAGGCTCACCACCACGTCGTCGCACCAGCGCACCAGCTCCGCCGCGTGGCGCCGCAGCAGCAGCCCGGTGGAGAGCAGGGTGATGTCGATCCCCCCGCCACGCAGGACCTCGCACAGCTCCCAGATGCGCCGGTGCATCAGCGCCTCGCCGCCGCTCAGCACCACGCGCTCCACGCCCAGCCGCCGCCACTCCTCCAGCCACCCGGCGACCTCCTCCGGCGCCACCTCGGCCCGCTCCTTCGCACGCCAGATGTCGCACATCACGCAGCGGCAGTTGCAGCGGCTGTGCGGGTACAGCACCACGATGGGAAGGACCGTGACCGGGTCCTGGCGCGGCAGCGGCGGCGCCAGGACGGCGCCCTCCAGCGGCGAGTCGGGCACGGGGCGGGGGGCCAGGCGCGTCATCGCCGCTCCAGCTCCAGCACGTAGTGGTCGGCCAGCCAGGGGAGCGGAAAACGGTCCTCCATCCGCCGCTCCCACCCGTTCAGCCGCGCGACCGTCCGCCCGTGGCGCCGTGCCCACGCCTCGGCGTACGGCGGCGGCACCAGCGCGCCCACCGCCGACACGCGCAGCGGCCGGAACCAGGGCGCGAACGCCCCGCGCGCCGCGCCGATCCCCGGGTAGCGCACGGTGACGCCGCGCCAGCGCGCACCGCCCGGGCGCAGGCGGCGGAAGGCGCTCCCGGGGCGCCCGCGGGCCAGGAACCAGAGCCACTCCCACGGGCACGCCGGCCCCATCAGCGTGAGCACCGCCGGCGCGCCCGGCCGCAGCCGCGCCGCCAGCGCCCGCGCCACCGGCGCCAGCTCCGCCACGCAGTTCAGCGCGCCGAAGTTGGAAAAGGCGCCGTCGAACGGGCCCTCCCCCTCGATCAGCGTCGATGCGTCCGCTCCGGTCGCGGCGAAGGACTCCAGCGTCATCACCCCGAACTCCAGGCGATCGTCCACGCCCTGCTCCCGCGCCTTGCGGCGGGCGGCGTCCACCATGGCGGGGGCCCCGTCGGTCGCGAGCACGCGCACCCCGCGCCGGGCGAGGTGGACGGCGTCCTCCCCGGTGCCGCAGCCCAGTTCCAGCACGCGGGCGCCGGAGGGAAAGCGTGCGTCCAGCCGGCGCCACACCGCCTCGCGGTGCAGGCGGCCCAGCGACGTGGCCGTAAAGCCGGCGTCGTAGCCGCCCGCCAGGGCGTCGAAGACCGCCGCGGCGCTCCCCGCCGGCGCCGCCATCTCCGTCACGCCTCTACCTCGTCCGCCGTGGCCAGCAGCGCGGCGCGGCTGGCCGCCGCCCGTTCGCGCGCCGAAAGGGCCAGCGCCGGATCGCTCTCCGCCACCCGGTGCGCCTCCACCTCGGCCTTCAGCCAGTCGTTGGCGTGGCCGTAGTAGACGCGGGAGTGCCGGCCGCGGATGCGGAAGTCGCGGTCGGTGGCCTGCTCCCACGGCCGGTCCAGCACCACCCGGTCGGCCACCGCGTCAAAGTAGGGGGTGTTCTTGATCGGGTACGCCACCGTGGTGAGGAACACGTCCGGCGCGGCGCGCTTCACGTGGTCGATGGTGGCCTCGATGTCCTCCAGCGTCTCCCCGTCGTACCCCCACATCAGGAACATGCCGACCTCGATGCCATGCTTCTGCGCCAGCTTGGTCGCCTGCTGCACCTGCTCCACCGCCACGCGCCGCTCCATGGCGTCCAGGATGCGCTGGCTCCCGCTCTCCGAGCCGATCCAGATACGCCAGCACCCCATCTCCGCCAGCGTCCGCACCGCCTCCTCGTTCATCATGCGGTCGGCGCGCGAGATGGTCTCGAAGGGGATGCGCAGCCCGCGGCGCGCGATCTCGCCCGCGTAGTTGGCCAGCCAGCGGTGGTGGATGGTGAACACGTCGTCCGCGTACCACACCATGTCGGGGCGGTAGCGCTCGATCACGTGCTGCAGCTCGTCCGCGCAGTCGACGTAGTTGCGGCGGCGGTGCGTGTAGCCGAACACCGCGTGCGAGCACCACCGGCACTTGTAGGGGCAGCCGCGCGCGGTGATCAGGTTCACGCTCCCCATCCCGTGGTGGGTGCGCCAGGTGTCCACGTAGCGCGGCAGGTCGATCGCCTCGCGGTCGGGCCAGGGGAGTGAGTCGATGTCGGCGATCTGGGCGCGCGGCGCGTTGTGCACCACCCTGCCGTCCTCGTCCCTGAACACCGCGCCGGCGATGGCGTGCAGGCGGTGGGGCCCCCAGGCGGCCAGCGCGGGAAGGAGCTCCGCCAGGGTCTCCTCGCCCTCGCCCACCACCACCACGTCGGCGCCGCACGCCAGGTACTCGTCGGGGTAGTTGGCGGACTCGGGGCCGCCCAGCACCACCGTCCACCCGTGCGCCTTTGCGCGGCCGATCAGGTCGATCACCGAGGCGCGCGTGATCAGGTTGGTGTAGATGCCCAGCACCCCGCCCGGCTCCGCGGCCAGCCGTGCGGCCAGCTCATGACGCTCGGCGAAGGTGGTGTCGAACACCTCCACCGCGAACCCCGCGCGCTTGAGGTACGCCGACAGGTACAGCAGGCCGAGCGTGGGATACGGCTTGTTGATGTGCCGTTCCTTCTCGTCCTCGTTGATGAAGTAGCCGTGGGTCAGCAGCAGGTCGGCCATGGGCGGGGCGCCGGGTCCGGGGAAGGTGCGGACGATCGGGCTGCGCGCGCGCCGCCCAAGGAGGGCGGCAGCGGAACACTGGCGCGGGGGGCGCGGGCGCGCTTTCTTGGAAAGTATGTGGAGGCATTCCCCGACACCAGCCTGCCGCACCTCATGATCATCCTCGTCAATCCCCGCGCGACCCGCCCGCAGAACCGCCGCTTTCCACTCTCGCTGATGGCGCTGGGCGCGGCGCTCCCCGCCGGCGTCTCCTGGACCATCGTGGACGGCAACCGCCCCGGCCTGGATCCTTTCGCCGAGATCGCCGGGCTGGTGGATGCCCGGGCCGGTGGCCCCGACCCCGTGCGCCTGCTGGCCATCAGCGTGATGCCCGGGCCGCAGCTGGTGCAGGCGGTGCCGCTGACGAAGCGGCTCAAGGAGCGCTACCCGGCCATCCCCATCGTGTGGGGAGGCAACTTTCCCTCCCTGTACCCCCACCCCGTGCTGGCCTCGCCGTGGGTGGACTACGTGGTGCGCGGCCAGGGCGAGCAGACGCTGAACGAGCTGCTGGAGGTGATCGCCGGCCGGCGCGACCCGCACACGGTGGCGGGGCTCTGCTTTCGCGGCGACGCGGGCCCGGTGATCGGGCGCGAGCGTCCCTGGGTGGGCCCAGGCGAGCTGCCCCCGCCGCCGTACGACCGCATCGACGTGGCCGACTACCTGCGCCCCACCATGCTGGGCCGGCGCACGGGCGTGTACCAGGCCTCCATCGGCTGCCCGT
>DASQBH010000370.1:0-3033 GCA_035635315.1 Longimicrobium sp. | reverse complement strand
AGCGCGAACGCGGCCGTCTTGCCCGTGCCCGTGGCCGCGCGGCCGATCACGTCCCGGCCGCCCAGCAGGAGGGGGATGGCGCGCTCCTGGATCGGCGTGGGCTCTTCGTAGCCCAGCCCTTCCAGCGCGGAAACGATCTGCGGGTCAAGGCCCAGCGCGGCAAACGGGCCGGGTGCCGGGACTTCGGCGGCTTCGTCGGTCATCGTAAGGGAACCGGATTGGGAATGATGAAAGGCCGGCGGGCTCAGTAGCCCACCGGCCCCACGTCGGGCTCGCGGGCAAAGGCGCGAAACGCCTCGGCCGCGTTGCCCGTGTGCTGCTCCAGCAGCGCGCGCAGGCGCCTGAAGCTGATGCGCAGCGTACGCTCGCGCAGCAGGGTGTCGGGGTCCACCGGCGGCTCCAGCCACTCGGGCCGGTACTTGTCGGTGGTGGCGAAGACGGGGGCGTTCTCCACGCCGTCGCTGGGCGGCAGCACGCCCATCCCGCAGCGCACCAGCTCAAAGGCGAGCACGGGGTCCAGCCCCTCCTCGCGCGCCACGTCGTACAGCATCTCCGCCAGCGCGTCGCCCATCCCCACGTTCAGGGCGTCCTGGATCACGTCCAGGCGCCGGCGGCTCAGGGCATCGGCGTCCAGCCCCTGCTCCGCCACCTCCACCAGCCCCTCGCCATCGCCGAACCAGGTGTCTTCGCCGCGCCGCAGCCGGCGCCGCTCCCGGTACGCGTTCAGCGCGTGCTCTGCCCGCAGCTCTCGCTCCGTCATGTCCCAGCCGGTCTGTTCCGCCATGTGGTTGCTCCGCTCGCGTTCAAACGTACGCGGCGGCGCAAGGGCCGGACCATCCCGCGTGCACGGGTTTGACATCGGCGCGTGATCTTGTTACCAATGTACCACGGTAACAGCCTGCGCGACAGAGGAGGGGGTGATGTACGTGGAGCGGGTGCAGACGGGCGTGCGGATGGAGAAGCGGCTGGTGAAGGTGCTCAAGGCGCTGGCCGAGTACCACGACCTGTCGCTGGGCGAGCTGCTGGAGGGGATCGTCCTGCACGCCTTCGACAACAAGACGCCGTTCGGCGAGCCGTCGCTGGAGCTGATCCGGAAGCTCAAGGACGTGTACGGCCTGGACTACGGCTCCGAGGCCAGCCATACCCTGCGCGAGTCGGCTGAGGGCAGGGAATAGGGAATAGGGAATAGGGAATAGGGAATAGGAGACAGGGAGAGGAGATGATGACGACGATCGGCTTCGTTCCCGCGCACCGGACGCGGAGCGCGACCATTCGCCTGGATGCGCCGCCGGAGCGGGCGTTCGGGATGTTCACGCCCATGGGCGAGCGCGCGTGGGCGCAGGGATGGGATCCCGAGTTCCTCCACCCGCTGGATGGCGAGGCGTGCGCCGGCTCCGTCTTCATCACCCGCGCCGGGGGGATCGAGACGATCTGGACCACGATCGCGAACGATCCGCCGGCCCGCGCCGCCTACTCCCGCGTCACCCCCGGCCTGCACGCCGTCATCGTCGAAGTCCACCTCCGGAATTCGGACGATGGCGGCGCACTGGCGGACGTCTCCTACGCCTTCACCGCCCTCACATCCGCGGGCAACGATGCCGTCGCGGAGATGGTGGAGGGATTCGACGGGTGGATGGAGGAATGGGAGACCTCCATCAACCATGCCCTCGCCCTGAATGACGCGGAGCAGCCCGTGTAGCGGCACGAGAAAACTCCGCTAACTCTGCTAACTCTGTGTGAGGCCCATTCTGTAGAACCCTCGGCCGCCCGGAAGCCAGAAGAGCGCACCGGCCGCCGCCGATGCGCTCTTTCCTCATCCACCGAAACGCGAGATCAGTTGCGCTCGCCCAGCACCGCGACGTCGCGCGAGCGAAGGGGCCGCCCGGAGCCCAGCAGCTCGATCACCCGCTCCGCGCCGGGCTGGTAGCGCAGCGTGGTGGCGCGGATGCCCAGGAGCAGGTTCACCGTCACCAGCGTACCCGGCACCTCGCGCCCCTGCAGCATGGAGGCGAGCTGCCCCGCCGTGCCGTCCTGGAAGTTGCGCGCGACGATCACCAGCGCGTCCGGCATCTCCTCCGCCGCGGCGGCCACCGCCTTGGCCGCCTCGCCGCCCAGCGTGAACTGCACCTGGGGATACGCCAGCACCAGCCCCTGCCGCTCTCCCGCGCCAAAGCGCACGCACTCCTCCGCCGCCACGGTGCCCAGCGCCGCGTTGCCGGTCAGGTCCTCCATCACCCGCCCGATGCGCTGGCGAAACTCGCCCGCCGCCGTGGGGCCGCGAAACGAGAGCCCGCGCAGCGCCTCGGCGAAGTAGCGGTCGGGGTCGAAGTGGCGAAAGCAGGGCAGCAGCCGCTCGGCGGTGCGCCGGTCCACCCACCCCGTGGCCGCCAGCGCGTCCACCAGGGCGGGGCCCTCCAGATGCGGGTCGCGGGCGGCCACCCAGCGGAGCGCGTGCTCCATGCGGGTGTTCTCGTCGCCCACGGGGTTCACTCCGGAGGGCGGCGTGAACAGGACCTCGGAAAACGGCTTGCCGAACCAGATCATCCAGATACCCGCGAACGCGTTTGTTTCTGAGGAAAGTCCGATGGAGGATGACGACGCCCGGCCCTCTCGTCAAGCCGCTCGTTGCGGAGCGTCCGACGTCCCGGCCCGGAGCTTGACAGGTAGTACACGCTCCGCATCTTGTCGGTTCGCCGCTGGCCGCCACCGCCCGACGCAAAAGGAAGCACGTGCACCGAGCCCCCGCCCTGGCCGCCGCCCTGCTGGCGCTGAGCGCCTGCCGCGTGGAGCGCACGCCGGACGAGTACCTGAACCCGCGCGATCCCGCGCAGGTGGAGAGCCGCGAGGCCGAGAACGAGGTGGCGGCGCGGGTGGGCGCGTTCAGCGAGGCGCTGGCCCGCGGCGGCCAGGCCGACGCCGTGACGGTGCTGGCCCCCACCCCCGAGGCGCACGTGATCGGGATCGGGCTGAACGACGGGCGGCCGCGCTTCGGGCCGCTGGGCCTGGCCGCGGCCATCGCCGACCTGGGGCTTC